>JBCBDF010000017.1:0-15953 GCA_038529875.1 Pseudomonadota bacterium
CCGCCGCAATATCGCTGCTCACGCTTGCGCCATTAACCAAGACTTCGCCGCCCGAAGCCGCTTCGCTTTATGGCCATATGACGGCTTATGAAAATCTCGATTACTTCCTCGACCTTGCCTGGAAATCGGCGAGCCGCGAAGATATTGATGCGGCCCTCGACCGGGTGGCTTTGCCGCAAGAAGCCCGCACCCGTCGGTTGCAATCCTATTCCAAGGGCATGCGGCAAAAGACCGCGATTGCCTTGGCATTGCTGCGTGAAACACCGATCCTGTTGCTCGACGAACCGACTTCAGGATTGGACCCTGTCGCGATCGATGAATTTCACGATCTGGTGAAAACGCTTGCCGAGGGCGGGCAGACAATCCTGATGGTGACTCACGATGTTTATGGCGCGTGTCAGGTGGCCGACCGTGTTGGGCTGCTGCGCGGGGGTAAACTGGTGGGCAGCTTCACGGCGAAAGACGGTGAGCGGATCAACACTGAAACCGTCCATGCAGCTTTTTCAGAGCGGCAGGCAGCGCAGACATGATTGGCCGAATCGCGAAAGAGGAATGGCGTCTCTGGCTCAGGTCAAAAGTTGTTGTGGCCGCTGCATTGATTGTTGCGGTTCTACTCGCGGCTACCAGCGTACTCACCATCAATCGCATTTCCGACGAACAATCTCAGCGAACCGAGCAGCAAGCCGCAGCCGAACAAACGTTCTTCTCACAGCCGGACCGCCACCCGCACCGCATGGTCCACTACGGCCACTACGCATTCCGCCCTCCGCCCCCGCTTGCGATGTTTGAGCCGGGCGTAGATGCTGTTACTGGGCAGTCGATCTTCCTCGAAGGCCACCGGCAGAACACCGCTATGTTCGCCGATACCAAGGCTGCGGCTGACCTTGGCGGGTTTGCGGCGTTAACGCCCGCGAGCTTTTACCAAATACTACTGCCACTCCTGCTGATTGTGCTTGGCCATGCGATGTTTCTCCGGGAACGGGAGAGCGGAACGCTCGCGGTTATCCTGGCACAGGGGCAATCTGGTACGAAGCTGGCGCTCGGTAAGGCGACTGCTCTGCTGGCGGTGATCGTGATTTTCATGCTGCCGCTGCTCGGCATCGCTGGCTATTCAATCAGCCTCGGCGAACGTGCGCTTGCCGCCTTCACACTGGTGGGCGGTTACTTCGCCTATCTGTGCGTCTGGGGCGCTATAGTCCTTGCCGCTTCGATCTTGCTCAAACAGCGCGCAGTTTCGCTTGGAGCGCTGATCTTCGTCTGGCTCTTTGCCGCGCTCATCGTTCCACGCTTCGCGATCAATGCGAGCAGCGCTGCAATCGATGCCCCGGGTAAGATCGAGAGCGACCTCGTGATGCTTGCCGAGCAACGCAAGCTAGGTGACGGGCACAACGCAGCCGACCCTGCCTTCATGCAGCTTCAGGCCCAGGTACTGGAGGAGTATGGCGTCGAGACCATCGAAGAACTGCCGATCAACTGGCGTGGTGTCGTGGCCTCATACTCTGAGGCCGAGCTGACTGACCTTCTGAACTCCTACGCTGAAGAGCGCATGGGGCTTGAGGCAAGCCAATCTCGCCTGTTCGGATTGTTTGGCGTTGCCTCACCGACTATTGCGATCAGCTCAGCGTCGCGCACTTTAGCCGGTACTGATCTCGCCACCCATCATCGCTTCCTGCGCGAGAGCGAAGAGCTGCGGTTTAGTTTTGTCCAAGCGCTCAATGAAAAGCACGTGACCGATTTGGACTACCAGGTCGATCTAAACCGCAACAACGGCGAAGAAGCTTCTCAAGCCGCACGCATCAATGCGAGCGCGTGGCAGGTGCTCGACGAGTTTCGCTTCCTTCCTGATAGTGCGGGTGAGAGAATGGATCGTGCGATGCTATCGCTCACGATCCTTCTCGCATGGCTGATTGCAGCAAGCGGCGTCGTCTATATCGCTTCTCGCAAGGTGAAGCTCTGATGCTCGGCCATCTCACGCGAGAAACCCGCTTCCTGATCAAGGATCGCGGTGCGCTCTTCTGGCTATTGCTGGCGTTCGTGCTCTCGGTTGTAGCGGTGTCTTTCGGCATTGCAGAGGTTCGCGAGCAGCGCGAAACCATCGCCACGCTGATCGAAGAGGATGCAGCCGATTGCGCCAACGCTCTCGAAGGGCAACAGGATTGGGGGAGCGCTGCCTATTACGCTTTCCACCTGACCTACGCGCCGCCTTCCGACTTTGCGTTTGCCGCCATGGGGCAGCGTGACAGCAGCCCGTGGAAACACCGTGTCCGGATGCTCGCGCTGGAGGGTCAGATTCACGAGGCCGATACACGCAACGCGGATTTTGGACTTGTCGGACGGTTTGACTTCGCATTCTTAGCGGCCTCGGTCGCTCCGTTGCTGCTGATCCTTCTGCTCTACGATCTCCGAGCCTCCGAGCGGACTATGCGACGTCACGATCTTCTGGTGGCTACAGCCGGGTCATCGCGTTCTCTGTGGCTTCCACGAGCTTTTGTCCGAGTTTCTGCCTTGGCTCTGCTCCTCTTGGTTCCGCTTTGGGTCGGGGCCATGATCGAAGGAACACCTGCGGGTCTCGCATTGCAAGCAAGCGGCATCGTGGTTGGTTCGCTGCTTATCTGGTGGCTGATCGTCGAACTCGTCAGCCGGATTGATGCTTCGCCTTCGATCCTGCTGACTTCGCTTATCGGGCTGTGGTTAGCCCTCGCCATCGTTGATCCAGAAGTCTCCAAGGCTATCATCGAAGCAGCCAATCCCGTGCCCGACGGCGGCGAAATTCTGCTACTTCAACGCGAAACGGTGAATGACGCCTGGGACTTACCCAAAGAGGCAACGATGCATCCGTTTGTGGAACGCCATCCAGAATACGCAGACCACTCGGAGATTGGCGAAGAGGGCTTCGAATGGAAATGGTACTACGCATTCCAGCAAGTCGGCGATCAGGTGGTCGAGCCTCTGGCGAGGAAATACCGGGAAGCGCGGCTTGCGCGCGACACACAAGCTGGATTGGCCGCGTGGGCTTCGCCGACATCGCTGGTCGAACGAGCCTTTGAAAAGCTGGCTGAAACGGATGCGCGAGCGATGATCGCCTATGAAGACCGGGTTCGCGACTATCACGGCGAGTTGCGCGCCTTTTACTATCCGTTGATGTTCCCAGAAGAGCCTTACGACGAGAAACTCTTGAACGGGCTGCCCGCTTTCACTCCACCGTCCTAGGAGTTCGCACATATATGCTAAAAAGCCTCTCAAGCCTTGTCTTCGCTTGCCTTGCTCTGATTTTGGCACCCGCCGCCTTCGCCCAAGCGCCTGATGCTTTTGCAATCGCTGATCAAAGCGTCGCTCCGGGAACGCGAGCTGACTTTCGGATCACCGTCCCTGCACGCGGCGATGAACCGGAAAGCTTCATTCCCGTAACCGTTCTGCACGGCGATGAAGAAGGCCCGGTTTTGGCTGCCGTTGCGGGTGTTCATGGATTTGAGTTCTCGTCCATCCTTGCGGTCGACCGGTTGCCAGATCGAATTGATCCGACGGATTTGTCTGGCACAATCATTTTCGTGCGGATCGCCAATATTCCCTCGTTCGAATATCGCACACCGCATTTCAATCCGGTTGATCGGAAGAATCTCAACCGCAGCTTTCCCGGCAGCTCAGATGGTACGTCGACCGAGCGTATTGCTGATCTGATCTCGCAGGAGGTGGTCGCCCGCGCCGACTTCCTAATGGACCTGCATTCGGGTGACGCCGGTGAATTTCTGGAGCCATTCGTGGGCGTCTATGGCGGGCCGCTTGCGACCAACTTTGACCTAGCGCTGGAAGTGGCGCGCGGCTTTGGTTTCCCAAACCTGGTACGCTACAAAATGAACACACAGGAGCAGGTCGACAGGCGCCGATCCTTAAATCGACAGGGCGTCGCCGCAGGTATTCCTACGATTCTTGTTGAGCTTGGCGAGAATGGCAGCCGCTCAGAGGAACACGCCGAACGGGTCGCGAATGGCGTCCAGAACGCGCTCGGCATTCTTGGCATTTGGGATAAGCCTCGCACCAACGTTCCGCCCGCCGTGCGATATTTTGAGAGCTCGACTGCTGTGCGGGCAGAGCATTCTGGGATTTTCTACCCGGTCGATCTCGACCGCCGCTGTGTGTTTGAGGGAGACCTGATCGGGGTGATCCGCGACTACACGGGCCAAGAGGTCCAGCGGCTATACTCACCGATTGACGGTTACGCGCTGTACGGCAAGCGTGGCCCATCAATGCGCGAAGGCGATCCTGTGATGACGATCGGAATTCCAACCGACGGTTTCTGAGACATACGGAAAATGCAATCTAACTTCCGCAGTTGGATACCAAGTGGAATGTCTGCTCTGTGCCAGAGCAAGTGAGAAAACAGCTATTCCGCTAACGTCCCATAGGCCGCCTCAAACGCCAGCAAGGCTCAGAATCCATTCGGACGAAATGCCTTTACTCCGTCGGCATCTTGTCCTGCGTTTCTGGACCATACATCGCAGTTGGGAATATGAGCACACCGTACCCCGCAGATTCGGGATCTACCATTCTGATTTTATTGTGCAATTCCTATTTGGGCGGAATCAACCCGTCTGCGAGTAGAGCGGGTTTGCGCTGATCCATATGCAACTCACTTCGCCATAATACATTGTAATTAAACTATAAAAATCCCATTGGCCGTGAGTTGTTCACGATTGAACTTCCTCATGCTCTTCGCAATGAGAGCAAAGTCCATCGGACAGACAAAAGTCTGCATCATGACCCGACAAGATCGTTTGCGGAATGTCAGGTTTCCATCCCAAGATTGGGATGTACTCAGCCCATGCGTGTAGTCTGTCTTGAGCGACATTCCATGAAAGGCCACTGAGGCCGAGAACACCGCCTGCACAGGCCAAGAATTCGTGGGTGCAATTGTGGGAGCAGCTTGTCACAAGATTGGCTTACCCCAGCTTCCACAAGCACTTACGTGATAGCGCTTGCCACCTCCGTCTCCGCCACCTTTTGAAGCTTTGCAGACTATCGCTGGCGGTCGGCCAGCGACCGATCCGGTCAACGGCGGCGTAAATTAGCTTGCGCCGTGTTCCTTGCGCGCAATTTCGTGCAGCCAGTCTGCGTGCCGCGGGGCCTTCTTGGTCTCGCTCCATTCATCCAGCATCAGCGGCGCGACGCGCGCCAGTTCGGCATATTGCTCTTCCGTGCCGATATCGGCAGCCAGTTCGACACGGTGGCCGTTGGGATCAAAGAAATAGATCGATTTGAAGATGCCGTGATGCGTTGGGCCGAGAACTTCGATGCCTTCGCCTTCGACGTGCTCCTTCGCGGCCATCAGTTCATCTTCGGATGAGACGCGGAACGCCAGGTGCTGGACCCATGCGGGCGTGTTCTCATCGCGGCCCATTTCCGGCTGGTTGGGCAGCTCAAAAAACGCCAGAATATTGCCGTTCCCCGCGTCGAGGAAGACGTGCATGTATGGGTCGTAATCGCCGGTCGAAGGTACGTGATCCTCGGCAAAGGCGGTCGTGTATTCCATTCCGAGCACGCGGCCATACCATTCGACCGTTTCCTTCGCGTCCTTGCAGCGATAGGCGGCGTGGTGAATGCCGGAGGGTTTGACCGCTTGAGAAGTTTGATCAGTCATTTCTTACTCCGTTCGTGCCGAGCCTGTCGAAACACGCCAGCCAGGAACCAAGCCCTTCGACAAGCTCGGGGCAAGCGGTTTAGGCGTTTATTCAGCCGGCTCGCCTTCCACTTCGAGCACACCGCGCGCAATCTGGTCACGCTCGATGCTTTCGAACAGCGCCTTGAAATTGCCTTCGCCAAAGCCATCGTCGCCCTTGCGCTGGATGAATTCGAAAAAGACCGGGCCGACTTGGGCTTCGGCGAAGATTTGCAGCAGCAGGCGCGGTTGGCCGCCTTCTGTCGTGCCGTCGAGCAGGATACCGCGCGCCTTTAGCGCATCGGCGTCTTCGCCGTGGCCGGGCAGGCGTTCGTCCAGCATTTGGTAATAGGTCTCTGGCGGAGCGGTCATGAACGGCACGCCATATTCCTTGAGCCGGTCCCAGCATGCCACCAGATCTTCGCAGATGAGCGCAATGTGCTGGATGCCTTCACCGTTGAATTCGCGCAGGAATTCCTCGATCTGGCCCTTACCGCCTTCGCCTTCTTCGTTGAGCGGGATGCGGATCTTGCCATCGGGCGCGGTCAGTGCCTTTGAAGTGAGGCCGGTATATTCGCCCTTGATGTCAAAGAAGCGGATTTCCTGGAAGTTGAACAGGCTCTCGTAATAATCCGCCCAATACTTCATCCGCCCGGTGTAAACGTTGTGCGTCAGGTGATCGATCGTGTGGAAGCCCGCGCCCTCCGGGTATGGATCGACATCAGGCAGGTATTCGAAATCGATATCGTAGATCGTAAGGCCCCCATGCGCGTCGGTGCCCTCATCACCGGCGTAGCGGTCGACCAGATAGAGGATCGCCCCGCCAATGCCCCGGATCGCGGGGATGCGCAGCTCCATCGGGCCGGGTTCGTTGGCAACGGGCTCTGCGCCCTGCGCCATCAAATGGTCGTAAGCTTTGACCGCATCGCGGACCCGGAATGCCATGCCGCAAGCGGACGGACCGTGCTCGCGCGCGAAATACCAAGCGGCGCTGCGCGGCTCATAATTGGCGATCAGATTGATGCCGCCCTGACGCCAAAGATGCACATCCTTGGAACGGTGCTTGGCAACGCGCGTAAAGCCCATCGCTTCAAAAACCGGCTCCAGCACGCCCTTTTCAGGAGCGCAGAATTCAACAAATTCGAAGCCGTCGAGGCCGGCGGGATTGTCGAACAGGTCTGAAGGATGCTTGGTCATATGTTCGCTCGCTCAAATATGTCAATTTGGTTACGTTTGTAACTAAATACGCCTTTTGACGGCATTTGTCAAAGGTGAAAACTACCCCCGCCTCGACCGCGCGGCGTGCCCGATGATTGCAAGTCACGGGCGTTCGGTGCAGGTTCCCTCGAGGAGAGCAACGCATGATCAAAACGAAGGGCATCAATCACATCGCGCTGGTTTGCCGCGACATGAAAGAGACGGTTCAGTTCTACACCGAAGTGCTCGAGATGCCGCTCTTCAAGACGGTGCAGCTGCCCGATGGTGGCCAGCACTTCTTCTTCGATTGTGGCGGCGGCAATGCGGTCGCTTTTTTCTGGTGGGAGGACGCACCGCCCGCCGCACCGGGGATTGCCTCGGTCAAGAAATTTCCGTTCGATGCGAAGACGGCAGTCGGGTCGATGAACCACCTCGCCTTCGACATGGCAGAGGACGAACTCGAGGCAGCGCTGGAGCGGCTGCAAGAGGCGGGCGTCGAGCACACGCATATGGTGTTCAACCACGATGACAGCCCATCAGGCTATTCGCGCGAGATGCACGATGGCGTCTTCGTCCGCTCGGTCTATTTCACCGACCCCAATGGGATCATGCTGGAATTTGCAGCCACGACCCGCAAGTTTGGCGCGGAAGACATCGCCCATGAACCCGCGACAGCTGCGAAGCGGGAGGACGCCTGAGCCATGCCTCGCCTGAAGCAAGTCCCGAAGGCTGAAGCCGACGAGAAAGTGGCCCTACCGCTCTACACAATGCTCTTTGGCGACAAGGACCCCGTGGCCGAACCGGGCACTGCGACCGGCACACCGGGAGACTGGTGGACCGTCTTCGCGAACTCGCCTGCCACGCTCAAGCACGCAGCCCAGGGCTTTGCCTATTATCGCGATCCGAGCCGCAAGCTTGACCCGGCGCTGCGCGAATTCGGGCAAACCTGGGCTGGCTGGGCCACGGGCAGCCAATTCGTGTTTTCGCAGCATTGCAAAAGCCTGCGCGGGCTTGGCGTGCCAGAGGACAAGATCGAAGCCATCCCGACATGGCAAACCGCCGGCTGCTTCGATGCGCGCGAACGGTTGGTGCTGGCCTATGCGGATCGCCTCGTGACCCATGCCGGGCGCGTGCCGGATGCCTTGTTTGAGGAGTTGAAAGCCGAATTTTCCGACGAGGAGATTGTGGAGCTGACCTACACCACCTGCATGTACCAGATGCATGCGGTGATGAGCCGGGCGCTGCGCACCGAATTCGACGACCGCGACGATCCGATTACCGAAGTGCCCGCTCCAGAAGGATTCTCGGCGCGCGATTTCCTGGGCGGTGAGCGCGGGAAGGACTAGGCCGTCCGTCTCAGACTACCTTGGCGATGTTCCGACCGCGCTCGTCCTGTGTAACCGATAACTTCGCGCCGAATGGCTGTCCGCCTTCGAAGGCCGCGCGTGTCGCTGGATCGCTCAGATCGGCATTGCCGCTGACCCTTTCGCCATCCGCATTGCGCCCGAGCCATACCGCAACGCTGCCAGTCTTCGCATGGTTGATCGTGTAGCTCTCGACCGTCGCGCTATCGAACGGCTCCTCGCCTCGCGACACGGCATCATCTGCCATGGGCAGCTTCTTAAACCTATCATTGGCCGACCAGTCGGCGGGCTCAGTTGAATAGATACCGGTGGCATACTTGCTCATCCAACCGCCATTGGCTCCGACCAGTGCAAATTCGCCGCGATCCTTGCGTACCCGGTCCACAGCCTCGCAGATCGCATGGGCAGAGTAATTGTTGCCCGCCCCTCCAAAGAACGGCAAGCCCCCGGTCAGCGTCAGCCCGCGCGGGTCATCGACCGCCATGCCGAAATGGTCGATCTGGTTGAACACCGGAATGGCAAAGCAGGAATAGAAGTCGAGGAAGCGCATGGCCGCCATGCCCTTGCCCGCGCGCGCCAAAGCCGCCTCAACGCTCGCTATAGATGCTGGGTTGGCTGCAAGGTCAGGACGCTGCGACAGCTCCAGCTCCGTCGCCGAGGACACGGCGTGGATGTGTACCCATTTGTCTTCCGGCACGCCCAGCTCGCGTGCCTTGCCTGCGCTGGCGATGATGATCGCAGCCGCCTGGTTCACCTGATCGCGCGCCACCGTCATCCGGGCATAGGGCTCGGCCACGATGCGGTTGCGCTCGGTGATGGTAGCAAGCTCCTCAGCGGTCCGTTCTTTGGGAGCAGCCGCATGTGGATTGGCCGCCGCGACTGTGGTGAACGGCGCAAACAGCTCGCCGATATCGCGGCGATATTCGTCCAGCGATTTGCCGGTTTTCGCCCGCCGCGCATTCTCGGCAATCGCATAGAGCGGAATTGCCCCGGTCGCGCCGTGCGCGAACAGGCCCATTTCCATCAACCCTTCATTGCCGAAGCCGCGATCTTCCAACTGGCCGCCAATCTCTTCCGACCAATCGGGCGTTTCGCCTTTGGCCGACAGAGCGAGCACGGTCGAGATCGCCTCTGACCCGACAATCGCCGCGCACTCGCTCCCACCTGAGGCAATCGCGTGCGCAAATTCGCCGACCAGATGCTGGTTGTATTGCCCGCCTGTGGTCGAGAGGATCGCACGCTCCGGATCTGCGCCGACACGCTTTGCAAAGCTGCGCGGGACATTATCAGACGCGCCAAATGGCGGCTTGCGGTCCGGACGCGACATCTCGAATGCGCGGATCGCAGCCAGAGTATCAATCGCCAGAGCCACATCGCCGCTCGCCCCGGCATCGGCAATCGCCGCCGCCAAGGCGCGCCCGCCGAGGTTCATATAAGACAGGGCCTCATAGCCTTCGTCCTGCACCCGCTCGGAATGCTGGCCGACGCCAATGATGACGGGCGTGTTGTCAGCGATCATATGGCGGACCTCAGTCTATGAAGTCGGTGACGCGCTCGACAATGATGGCAGGTGCCATGCCGCCCGCCGCGCACATGGTGACAAGGCCATAGCGCTTGTCCTGACGCTCCAGCTCGTCGACAATCGTACCGATCAGGATCGAGCCGGTTGCGCCAATCGGGTGACCAAGCGCGATCGAGCCGCCATTCACGTTCACCTTGTCCCAGTCGAGGCCGAGATCACGCACAAACTTGGCGGCGACGACTGCGAAGGCTTCGTTGATTTCGAACAGGTCGATATCGTCGAGCGACATGCCCGCCTTCTCCAGCACCTTCTTCGCCGCTGGGACAGGCGCGTTGAGCATCAACGTCGGGTCGTCGCCCATATTGGCGGTCGCGACGATACGCGCGCGGGGCTTCAACCCGTTCTTCTCGGCATAGTCCTTGCTGGCAACCAGCACAGCTGCTGCGCCATCGACCACGCCCGAGCTATTGCCCGCATGGTGGAAGTGCTGGATTTCGACATCGGGATATTTCTGATTGATCAGGCCCCGAAATGTGGTGCCATTGGCATCGAGCGGCACATCAGCGATCTTGGTGAATGCAGGCTCAAGCTGGCCCAACCCCTCCAAGGTCGTCTGCGGACGCGGGTACTCTTCCTTGTCGAGGATCACATTGCCTCTGTCGTCCACCACCGGGACCACCGATTTGTCGAACTTGCCAGCTTCAATGGCTTCGGCGGCGCGCTGCTGGGAGCGGTAGCCAACCTCGTCCAGCTCCTCACGCGTAAAGCCCTCAATCGTGGCAATCGCATCGCCGCAAATCCCCTGATGCGACTGTGGGTGAACCTTTTGCAGGCGCTCATTGTAGCTGCCCATCATCGGCGGCTTGATCCCAGCCTGCATCTTTTCCTGCATCATCGCACCCGTCAGGCTCATCATTTCGGTGCCGCCGGCAACAACGCAATCTTCCATACCGCTCATCACCTGAGCCGCCGCCAAACTGACCGACGTAATGCCGCCGCCGCAGAACCGGTCGAGCGTCGTGCCACTGGAAGTAATGTCATAGCCGGCATCCAGCGCCGCCATCCGGCCCAAATCGCCGGCCTGCATGCCGTCTTGGGTGCTGACCGACCAGATTACGTCGTCAACCGTACTCGTATCGAGATTGTTGCGATCCTTGATCGCTTTCATAACCGTCGCCGCAAGATGCTGAGGATGCTCGGCCGCAAGTGCGCCCTTGCCCTGTTTCCCAATCCCGCGCGGGGTGCGAACAGCGTCGATGATATATGCCTCAGCCATGATTTCCTCTTCCACTTATCCAAATTGCAGTTGACGCGTCCGTAAACCGCCTGCACCACTGACACAAGAATTCAGTTTCAAATCGAAATGGCAAAATGAATAGCCAGAACGAAAACGGAGAGAGCGAATGAGCGATGCTGCGCATCAAGAAGTGCTGACCGAGGTTGAGAACGGTGTCCTGATCGTCACCATCAACCGGCCCGAGGCGAAGAACGCCATGACCAAAGCCGCCGCTGAGGGGATCGCGGCGGCAATGGATCGGCTGGACAGCGAGGACGAGTTGAGGGTCGGCATCATCACCGGGGCTGGCGGCACGTTCTGTTCTGGCATGGATCTGAAAGGTTTCTTGCGCGGCGAGTCCCCAAGCGTCGAAGGACGCGGATTTGGCGGTGTCGTCCAGGCTCCCCCTTCCAAACCTCTGATCGCAGCGGTCGAGGGCTATGCCCTGGCTGGTGGGCTTGAGCTGATGATCGCCTGCGACCTCGTGGTCGCGTCAGCGGCGGCAAAGTTCGGCATTCCAGAGGCCAAGCGCGGCCTTGTCGCGGCAGCTGGCGGCGTGATGATGCTGCCCGATCAAATCCCGGAACGGATCGCGATGGAACTGGCCCTCACCGGCGACTTTATCGGGGCTCAGCGTGCGTACGAGCTTGGCCTTATCAACGAAGTCACCGACGGCTCGGCGCTCGATGCGGCCAAGGCTCTGGCGGCCAAGATTGCGGCCAATGGCCCGCTCGCCGTGCGCGTATCCAAACAGGTGATGAAGGAATCGCGCGGTTGGGCGATGGAAGATCGCTACAACAAGCAGACGCAACTAATCGCGCCGGTTTTCGTATCTGAAGATGCCCGCGAAGGCGCAGCCGCCTTTGCTGAAAAACGCGCACCCAATTGGAAGGGTAAGTAAGAGGGGAAACGTCCCCACTCCGTTCGCCCTGAGCCTATCGAAAGGCTGCACTTCACTTCATCCAATGGTGCAGAAGAAGAACAGTGCTTCGACAAGATCAGCACGAACGGAACTGGTAATTGAGAGCATTTGAGAGGAGTTACGATGCCCGTAATCGACGTACCCCAGCCCGCATTCATGGAAGAAGAAGAAATTGCGATCTTCGCCGATGCGGTTGGCAAGTTCTACCAACAACATGCACCCGAAAAGCGAGTGCAATCCTGGCGTGACAATGGCCAGGTAGAGCGCGAATTCTGGAACGAAGCGGGGGCTGCAGGTCTGCTAGGCGCTTCCGTGCCAGAGGAATATGGCGGACACGGCGGTGATTTTCGCCACGAAATGGTGGTGATTGATCAGCAGTCCAAGCACGAAGTTGATGGGTTTGCTGCCAGCCTGCACAACACCATCATCCTGCCCTATCTGGTCCGCCACGGCACGGAAGAGCAGAAGAAGAAATACCTGCCGAAGCTTGTATCCGGCGAACTGGTCAGCGCTATCGCGATGACAGAGCCGGGCGTTGGCTCCGACCTTCAGTCGATCACCACGACCGCGTTGAAAGATGGCAATGGCTATCGGATCAATGGCGCGAAAACCTACATCTCAAACGGTCAAACCGCTGACTTTATCGTGGTCGTCGCCAAGACGGACCCGACTGAGCGGGCCAAGGGCATCTCGCTGATGCTGCTCGAAACCGAAGGTGCCGAGGGCTTTGAGCGCGGCAAGAAGCTCGACAAGATCGGGCTCGATGCAGCTGACACGTCAGAACTGTTTTTCGAAGATGTCTTTGTTCCGGCTGAGAACGTGCTCGGCGGCGTGGAGGGAAAAGGGTTCTACCAGCTGATGGGCGAGCTTCCGCAGGAACGCCTGGTCATTGCGATGGGCGCAGCAACGGGAATCGAAAAAGCACTCGAAACCACCGTCGAATATGTCAAATCGCGCAAGGCCTTTGGACAGACGATCTGGGATTTTCAGAACACGCAGTTCGTGCTTGCCGATCTCAAGGCGCGCGGCACCGCTGCGCGCGTGTTCGTCAATGATTGCATCGCCAAGCTGCTTAAAGGCGAGCTCGATGTCGCTACCGCCTCGATGGCAAAATATTGGGTCACCGAGCTGCAAGGCGAAGTGGTCGACAAATGCCTGCAACTGCATGGCGGCGCGGGATACATCAACGAATACCCGATCGCCAAAATGTACCGCGATAGCCGGATTACCCGCATATTTGGCGGGTCGAACGAGGTGATGAAAATGCTGATCGCGCGTTCAATGTAGGGCGCTTTCGAGAATGCCGTAGCCACCCGCACCCTCCGCCCTTCCACCCCGAGCCTACCGCGATACAATCCGGGGTGAAGGGCGGAGGGTGCGGGTGGCTCGGATCACTCAAAAAGAACGAAGGGGCGGTCCGCTATTTGCGAGCCGCCCCTTCTTTTGCCCTCTCCCAAAGGCAAATTCGATTAGAACTTGGTTCGGACTGTCACACCGTAGGTCGCCGGCTCTTGCGGGAAGGCCGAACGCGAACCGCCGCGCAGCACAGTGTTGAACGTCACACCGCGCGTCACCTGATCAGTCACATTCACGCCCCAGACCTCAACCGTCCAGCTCTCGTCCTGGGCGCCGATACCGACGCGCAGGTTGATCTTGGTGTTGCTATCCTGGACATCAAACGGAACCAGCGGTGCCGCATCGACCGCTGCCTGGATATCGCCTCCGAAGCCCGCGATAACAGCTGCACTCGGCACCGTAGTCGCTTGCGTCGATGTCCGGCGGTCGCTCTCGGTCCGGATCTGACCGGAGAAGAAACCGCGCAGATAATTACCGATATCCTTGTCATAGTTCACACCGGCAATCGCTACGATCGTCGGCGCGTTGGTGAGTGAATTGCCGCACAACGACGTCACGTTGGCATTTGGCACGCCGCCATCGCAGTCTTCGGGATAGCGAGCATCAGTCAATGTGAGACCAGCATTGAAGGTCAGGTCACGTGTTGGCCGGATGACCGATTCAATCTCTACACCGGATGAAATCGCCCGGTTCACGTTAAACGTAGTGAACTGAGCGCCGGTGAATTCGAGCACCTGGAAGTCCGAGAACTCTTCGATAAAGCCAGCAACATTGAGCGTTACCGCATCATCGAGGAATTGTGCCTTCAGACCGACTTCGTAGGCGTCGACTTCTTCCGAGAGGAAGGTCGGATCGGCGCCCCCGGCGTTCGCGGTGATATCGAGGTTGATACCACCTGACTTATAGCCATGGGTGAAGCTGGCATAGGCTGTAACCGGCGCGTCGAATTGATACGAAACCTTACCTGTGTAGATCAGTTCGCTATCGCTGAACGGAACCTCAAACTCACGCGGAAGCGGGAATCCGATCGCATCTGAGCCAATTGCCGGTGCGGTGAACGCAAAACAACCAGTGCCTAGCACGCTGCCAACAAGACCAGCGCCGACAGTGGCAGCGATCGTCGCCGTATCTGACAACAACGTCAAACATGTCGGATTGTTATTTGCTAGCTGGGTGAATCCACCCGTTTTGCTCTCGTCCGAATAACGCACCCCCAATGTGAGGCTAAGGTTATCCGTAATATCGAGCGTGTTGTGAGTGAAGATCGACCAGCTTTCGCTGCTTTGCGCATATCTGTTGGTCGCCGTAGTGCCGTTTGGGTTGACACCGTTCCCAGGCGTTGCCGGATCATTGATCAGATCGGTAAGTAGCGTTAGCGGCGCAGGCCCCAAGGCTCCGCCGAACAGACCTGCAATTTGTAGATCATAGTCGACGCCAAGCGAGAAGTCTTGTTCAGAGGTGATCGATTCGTCGGAATAGTAACCGCCGATGAGCCAGCTCAGCGCGCCGTCAAAAGCTTCACCTTGCAAACGCAGTTCCGCTGTGAACGTCTCAATCTCGGTGTCAAGCCGGTCCACATCAAAGACGTCGAGACCAGAGAAGCTGGAATCGTAATTCTCCGAAGATGAGAAGTCCCGGTAGGAACCGATGAAAATCAGGTCAGCATTATCGCTGATCGGAAACTCGATTTCTCCGGTCACACCCCATTGCTCTGCATTGGCCAGCGGTAGGCGACTCGCCGTTGCAACACGGTTATCGATCGCTCGCTGTGCAGCAGTCACATCGAATGGTTGGGTCGCCGGAAGAGGCGTAGCCATGCCCGCTCGTGCACCGCCGCCCACAGCAGCAACTGCGCCTTCAAACGCGGTGTCCGCTAGAACTTCAATCGCAGCGCAGCATTGGTTTTCGGTTTCCGAGTAGTCAAAGATCAAGCGCCCACGCACGCCGCCTTCGCTTTCATAACCAAGTTGGCCGCGGACAAGGAACTGATCGATCGTGTTGGACTCGCCGATCTGCGCGCCTGTTCCATCAATCACATCGACCGTCCCATCACGCTGGCGATACGCACCGGTCAGGCGAACGGCGAGAGTGTCTTCAACGAGGGGGGCGTTGACCGCACCCTGCACGTTGATCAGGTCGAAATTGCCATAAGTGCCGTTTGCGAAGCCGCCGAACTCGGTGACATCGGGGCGGCGCGTCGTGATGTTGAGCGCGCCAGCCGACGTGTTGCGACCAAACAGAGTGCCTTGCGGACCGCGCAGGACCTCAACCCGCTCGATATCGACAAACTCGCTTAGAGCAACGCCAGGTCGCGATTGATAGGCGCCATCGACGAAGATGCCGACTGCGCTTTCAAAGCCGATGTTGTTCGATGTTGTACCGACACCGCGGATACGCAGCACGACCGAACCCGATGCAATCTGCGCATTCGAGGTCGAGAAACTTGGCGAAACCTGAGTGATGTTCTGGACGTTGACAACGCCCTGCTTATCAAGCTGTTCGGGAGTGACGGCGGTCACAGCAATCGGAATGTCCTGAACGTTCTCGGCGCGGCGGGTGGCGGTCACGATAATAGTGTTATCGCGCGCTGCCTCTTCGGCGTCCGTTTCGTTATCTTGGGCAAACGCTGGCTGGGCCAGAATGCTGCTCGCCATAAGGCCAGC
>JBCBDF010000018.1:0-15942 GCA_038529875.1 Pseudomonadota bacterium
GCACCCGATCGCGCATGATTTGCGCAATCCGCAACTGGCCATTGTCATCCACTCGCTGGACCAAATCCGCCCAATTGAGTGGAGCAGCGTTGGCTTCAGCCGCGCTAGCCGTGGCGGGCGCTGGCTGACCCTCGGCAGATGTGCCAGCAGCGGCAGGGGCTGGGACTGGGGCGGGGCCAGCTTGCTCCAGCTCCTCAATCCGCTTTGCCAGCTTGCCAGGGTCGGGCATGTCCGCCGCGTGCATAACCCGCAGCAAGGCCATTTGCAGCGAGACAAGCGGATCGGGCGCCTGACGCACTTCTTCGTGACCCTTGAGCAGCAATTGCCACAGCCGGTGCAATTGCCCGGCGCTCAGATCGCTCGCGAATTTGCCAAGCGCGGCGCGATCTTCCTCGGTCGGCGCATCGGGCTCTGCGCCGGAGACCTGCGACACCGTGATCCGGTGCGTGAGGTCCATCAAGGCGCGCATCAGCGCCAGTGGTTCGACCCCCAACGCATATTGCTCATCAATCCCAGATAGCAAAGCAGGCGCATCGCCGCTTAGCAGCCTCTCAAGCAGTTTGCGCTGAGCGCTCTTGTCAGCCAGGCCCAGCATGTCCCGCACGCGTTCACCCGAGACCGTTCCGCCACCTTCGAGGTCTGCGTGGGCAATCGCCTGGTCCAGTATCGATAGGCCATCGCGCACCGATCCTTCGGCTGCGCCCGCAATGATGTGCAGCGCCTCCGGTTCAGCCTCGACGCCCTCCTTCGCGCACACATTGCCGAAATGCTCGGCCAGCATTTCAGCGGGAATGCGGCGAAGGTCGAAACGCTGGGTGCGACTGAGCACCGTCACTGGCAGCTTCTCGACTTCGGTGGTGGCGAACAGGAACTTTACATGCGCGGGTGGCTCTTCCAGCGTCTTGAGCAATGCGTTGAAAGCATTGCGCGAGAGCATGTGGACCTCGTCAATAATGTAGGTCTTGTAGCGCGCCGAAACCGCAGCATAGCGGACCGCCTCGATAATCTCGCGCACGTCATCGACGCCGGTGTGGCTCGCCGCGTCCATCTCGATCACGTCTATATGCTGGCCCTGCGCAATCGCGGTGCATGGCTCGCATTGACCGCACGGATCAATCGTGGGTCCGCCCTCACCATCCGGCCCGATGCAATTCAGAGCCTTCGCAATTAGCCGAGCGGTGGATGTCTTGCCGACCCCGCGCACCCCGGTCATCAGGAAAGCATGCGCCAGCCGGTCACGCTCAATCGCATTGGCCAACGTGCGCACCATCGGCTCCTGACCGATGAGTTCAGAGAAAGTCTGCGGACGATATTTGCGCGCAAGCACGCGGTAGGGCTGATTGGTTTCAGCTGGAGGTGCTGCTGTAGCACTTGTCGGAGCCGGGTCGGCAGGCGCGCTAGCTTCCGCAGCAGGCTCAGGAGCGGGCTCGGGATCACCAAACATCGAGTTCTGGCCAGCTGCTTCCAGTTCGGCCGTGCTCGGCTTGGCATCTTCGCCTTCGGGAATTTCGGGATCGGAATCAGTCACGCCCGCAGGCTACGCGTAAGCGAAGCATTTGTCATGGCGGCGTTCACAGAAAAAGGAGCCGAGCGACCCGTCGCAATTCACCTGGGCTGCTTCCTTCCGGACCTGACCCGGTGAGCGAACGCAAACGTCCACCCGACTCCCGGCGCGCCATATGGCGATGCGAGCCGCGCTTGGCAAGATGCTCCGCGCACCCTAGTCAGGTGCGCACAAGCCATCTGGAGACGCTTTCCGTGTCAAAACGCCACTCGCTCACATGTACTTTTGCCATCTTTGCGCTGACCGCCGCACCCTCAATCGCCGTCGCCGATGATAACGGGGCAATAGATTTTGGCGATGACAGCTCGGAATGGGCCAGCGACGGGGAATGCGATGACGCCCGTTTTATTGGTGCAGGCGTATCATCCAGCCTGATCACAGAGAATATCGGCCGCGATGCCAGTGATTGTCAGGCAAAATTTGCTAATGGCGATGCGGAGCTAAACCCGCTCTTCGCGGTGCCAACCGATGAAAGCCCGATCGATTTCGGCGATAACGGTTCCGATTATGCGGATAATGGCGTGTGCGACGACATTCGCTTTACCGGCGAATATGCAAGCGAAGTTGTCTATATCGTTCAGGATATTGGCCGCGATGCCAATGATTGCCGTGCGGCATACGAAGCCGGTAGCGCCAAATGGCAGGGCAACGAAACGCGCCCCGCAAACGGTATCTCAATGGATGATATGCTAGTGGAAATGTCTGACCAATAGGCCGGACCAAACTCAGCGGAAATTGTCGGCGTAGGCCTGAAGTTTCAGCCCCTTCGGCGGGGTCGCATGAACGCGCACGGCAATGCCGTATTTCTCGGCGTAATCCTTCGCCGCCTGCTTGTCCGGAAAGGTCAGGCGCACTTGCGATTGCGTATCACCGCTGCCGCTCCAACCCATTAGCGGATCGGGCCGCAATGCCTCCGACCTCTCGAATTCGAGCACCCAGGTATCGGTCTTGGCTTTGCCGGACTGCATAGCGCTCTTGGGTGTCTGATAAATACGTGCGGTCATTCTTGTTTTGGTCCCTTAATCGCCGGGCGGTGTGCATTCGCACACCTTGGCTACGGCCTAACCGGCCGACGCGCGGTCGCGCTTGCGGACCATCTCATGGTCCGTGACTGACCTATAAATCATGACTCATCGCGATTGAAGGCGTTTTTCGTCTTCAGGCTCGGTTTTTCCGCCCAAGGCTGTTCAGGCCAGCGGTGCTTGGGATAGCGGCCCTTCATCTCCTTCGCGACATCGGCCCAGCTACCGCGCCAGAAACCTGGCAGATCACGGGTCGACTGAATCGGGCGACCAGCGGGGCTGGTCAGCTTCAGGAGCAAGGGCGTGGTGCCGATCATCGGCTGTTTATCGAGCCCGAACAACGCCTGTACGCGCACTTCCACGCTGGGTGCATCATCGCCCGCATAATCGATCGCATGGCGAGTATCTGCAGCAGAGGTGAAGTGGGTCGGGGCTTGCTTGTCGAGCCGTTGCCGATCCTCCCAATCGAGCGTTGCGAGCGCGCTTTCAGCATATTTTGCCGCAGGTAAGTTCAGATCGCGGCGACCGGCCAATAGCGGCGCGAGCCATTGCTCCGCCTTTTCAGCCAGGGCATCCTGAGACAGCGCGGATATTCTGGCATATTTGGCCCGGGCGAGAAGCGCAGGCGCGAGAAGTTCCCCCAGCTTCTCCAGAGCTTTCTCCACAAGGATATCCACAATCGCCTGAGGGTCAGGATCGGAGTCCGGGCCGCTCGCCATAGCGATTGCGCCCATTCTGCGCTCGAAGCGTGCCTCAACCCGGTTCTCTTTGCCGTTCCACCGCACCACTGAGCGCTGCTCAATCAAATGGCTGAGATCCTGCGCGACCTCTTCTTCGGTCAGTTCCGCGCCCGCCATGATCCGCGCGCCCTTCGCCTGTCCGCTGGCATCGCCGACCACGATCCACTCCGCTCTGGCAAGCAGGGATGCAGGATCAAGCACGAAGCCGCGCCCACCCGCCGACAGCCAATGCTCGCCGCTGCTGTCGCGGCGCTTTGCCACCATGTCCGGCCGCGCAAGGGCCAGAAAAAGGGCTGGATTTTGGGAAGTCTCCTTAACACCAGAGATCAGCTTCTCCGCAGCCACCGCCCAACGTTCCGCCAATTTGCGAGACGCCTGCGCGCGCTTTCCGCGATCATCGTTCCAGCGCGACAGGCGTTGCAGCAAATCCTCGCCGCGCCCGCCCAGCCCGCGCTCTTGAAGCAGCAGCGCCAGTCTGGCCGCATCACCCGCCTGGCCCGCTTGCGCACCGAACAATACTGCCGCAGATGACGCTGGCTCCATCGGCAGGGCCGCAATCTGCTGACCCCACTCCGTGATATTGCCTTTTGTATCGAGCGCGCCCATCGCCTCCAACCGCTCGCGAGCACTCGCAATCGCGGCATCAGCAGGTGGATCGAGCCAGGCCAACGATGCGGGGTCGCGCGTGCCACAAGCGGCAAGTGAGAGGACGAGTGGCGATAGGTCAGCGCTGGTGATCTCTGGCGGCGCGAACTCCTGCCGACCCGCGTGGCCGTGCTCTTCCCATAAGCGATAGGCGATCCCTGGCTCCTGCCGTGCGGCGCGCCCCGCCCGCTGCGTCGCGGCCGCCCGGCTGGCAGCGCGAGTCACAAGGTGTTGCGTCCCCGCTGCGGCGTCAAACTCCGCATATCGTGCGAGCCCGCTATCGACCACGATCGACACTCCATCGAGCGTGAGCGAAGTCTCGGCAATCGCGCTCGCAAGGACAATGCGCTGTCGGCCTTGTGGGTCGCGCCTGATCGCCGCGCGCTGGCTGGCAGGGTCGACTTGGCCATGCAGCGGGAGGATCGGCATATTGGGCAGGCGCTCCTCCAGCCGCTCTCGCACTCGTTCAATTTCGCGCACGCCGGGCAGGAAAGCGAGTATGTCGCCAATCTCATTCTCGCGCCGCGCCCGCAAAATCGCATCCGTCATTTGCGCTTCGATGGGCTGCGTGGGGTTGCCGCCAAGCCATCGAATTTCAAGCGGATAGCTGCGGCCTTCGCTCTCAATCACAGGTGCATCATCACCCAGCAAGTTCGCGAAGCGCGCACCATCAATCGTCGCCGACATGGCCAGCACGCGCAGGTCTTCGCGCAGCACACTGCGCGCCTCCAGCGCCAACGCTAAGCCGAGGTCGCAATCGAGGTGCCGCTCATGCGCTTCGTCGAACAGCACGGCAGACACGCCGGGAAGCTCAGGATCATCGAGCACGCGATTGACGAAGATGCCCTCGGTCACGACCAGCACGCGGGTCTTCGCCGACACTTTGGTGTCCATTCGCGTGGCATAGCCGATCGTTTCGCCCGGCTTCTCGCCCAGCATCTGCGCCATGCGTTCAGCCGCCGCGCGCGCGGCAACCCGGCGCGGACTGGTGAGAATGATCTGGCCAGTGCACCAATCCTCTTCGAGCAATGCGGGCGCAACCGCCGTCGTCTTACCTGCGCCCGGCGGCGCGATCAGCACGCCCGCGCCCTGCTCCGCCAAAGCGGCGCGCAGTTCCGGCAGGACTTCGTGGATGGGAAGCTTATCGTTCAAAGTCTAACCCGCTCGTGCTGAGCCTGTCGAAGCGCGAAGGAGAGAATGCGACCACCCTTAGACAAGCTCAGGATGAGCGGCATTGCGTCAGGTCTAATAACCCCGCGCAACGGCAAATTCAGCCGCTTCCGCCATCGCCGCGCGAGCTTTCCCGTCAGGGAAGATCGAAATCGCATCAATCGCACGCTGGGCAAAATGACGGGCCCTCTCGCGTGTGTCTTCCAGCGCGTTGTGGCTCTCAATCAGCGCAATCGCATGCGCCAAATCTTCGTCCGATGTGCGGTGCCCGCCAATCGCGGCCTTCCAGAACTTGCGTTCTTCTTCATCGCCGCGCGCAAAGGCCAGGATCACCGGCAGGGTCATCTTGCCCTCGCGGAAATCGTCACCCTGATCCTTGCCCATTTCGGCGGCATCTGAGTCGTAGTCGATAGCATCGTCGACCAGCTGGAAGGCGACGCCAAGATTGCGACCGTAGTCTTCCAGCGCGCGCTCCTGATCCTCGCCGCATTCGGCAACCACCGCGCTGATCTGGCTGGCGGCGGCGAACAAAGCGGCGGTCTTGGCGCCGATAATGTGGAGGTAGCGCTCTTCGCTGGTCTCAATCTGGCGTTGAGCGGTCAGTTGCGAAACTTCGCCCTCTGCGATCACGGCGCTGGCATGGCTCAGAATCTTGAGCACCTTCAGGCTGCCATCTTCTGTCATCAGCTCGAACGCGCGGCTGAACAGGAAATCGCCGACCAGCACGGTCGCCGGATTGCCGAAAATGATATTTGCCGCCGCCTTGCCCCGGCGCAGCTCACTGCCATCGACCACATCGTCATGCAGCAATGTCGCAGTATGAATGAACTCGACGGCTGCTGCGAGCTTGTGATGGCGCGTACCCTGATACCCGACCAGCTCAGCCCCAGCCAATGTCAGCATCGGGCGCAGGCGCTTGCCCCCGCCCGAAATCAAATGCCCGGCAAGGCGCGGGATCAGCGGGATCTCGCTTTGCATGCGTTCGAGGATGACGGTGTTGACCGAATTCATGCCGTTCGCCGTCAAAGCCAGCATGGGATCAAGCGTCGGCCGCTTTTTGCGCGGCAATTGGACCACTTCAGCGCTCATACCTCGCGCATTTGCGCGAGCTTAGCGCGCTTGGCAAGCGCTCAATTGCTGCTAATTCTGCATGATATGTCCGATACCATGCACAATCACGAGTCCGATCCCGTCCTGGCGGGGTTCCGCAAAAGCATCGACAATATCGACGCGGCGTTGATCCATATCCTTGCGGAGCGATTTCGGATCACTCAGGCCGTGGGAGAGTACAAGGCGAAGGTGACTTTGCCGCCAGCCGATCCCGCGCGCGAGCAGCGCCAGATCGAGCGGCTGCGCGCACTCTCGGAAGATGCCAACCTTGATCCGGAATTCAGCGAGAAATTCCTCCGCTTCATAATCGAGGAGGTGATACGCCACCATGAAAAGGCGCGGCAGGGTTAGGATTTTAGGCCGAGCTCAGCGTTCAAGTTGAGACTACTGCATTGCACAAAAAAAGGCACGCAGTGGGTCAAAACTGCGTGCCCTTGCGATCCTGCCGGCTAGATGTTGGGACACAAGCCGTGGAGAATGATCGGCGTGGCTATCAGCGGGGGCCAGTGCGCACGCCGATCCACAGGATTGCAATTAACGTGGACGCTTCGCCCGGCGCGGCTTGAACCCTTGCTTGCGCGAAGTGTTGACGCTGCGATTGACCTGGCCGTTGCTGCGCGAGACCGAGCGGTCACGCGCATAAACCGTATCGCCAGCCGAATTGGTCACGCGCTGGCTCTGGCTGCGGTTACCCATTCCGTCGCGGTTGCGTTCACCATAAAGGCCATAAGTATTGCCGGTTCGGCTCGTCGCGGTTCCGTTAAAGGTCGAACCGCTGTCATTTCGCACGCGCTCGCCTTCGAAGGAGCGGGTGCGGCCACGGAAGCCTGTTTGCGAGCCGCTGACCACCGCGCCGGTATCGGTGCGGGTGCGATTGAACGTGCTCGATGCAGTGTTCCCGTTGTTCTTGTTGGTCGCGATGCGGTCACGATCAATCGTTCCAGCCTCGCGGTCCACTGTGGTGGTAGTGCTCGCGCTGACATTAGGGCCTTCAAAGGTCTTCGTGCGGGTGTTCTCTTGCGCGTATGAGGCAGTACCAGTTGCAAGGGCAGCAATGGCTACCAGAGTAAGAGTGCTTTTCATCGTATCATCCTTGCGTTTGATTTCACTGTGATGGTCGGTCCGGGCCCACTCCCGGTGACACAATGAAAACGTTGGCGAGGCGCAAACCCTTCGCGAGGGTGCAAAAATTATTCCGGCTGATCGGGCGCGACCGTGTCGTCTGGCTGTTCGACGGAAGCGCTATCCTCGTCGCCCGCCACCTCTGCAGGCGGTTCCGGACGTTCCTCAATCAGGCGACGGAATCGCTGTCCGCCGCGTTCTTGGCGGCGTTCGCGGAATTGTCGGATGCGCTCGCGGCGCTCCTGCGGTGACAATTCGCGAAACTCCTCGAGCCGCTCACGCGTTTCAGGTCGCAAAGCGCCGGCACGATCTTCTCGCAGCACTTCGCGCGGGGTCAGCTCTTCACCGCTTTCGATCCGTTCACGCAAATCCTCGCGGCTCGTGGCGCGGCGATCCTCGATCAGGGCATCGCGGCGATCACGCCCTTGCTCCAACCGTTCCCGCAGCCGGGCCTCCTGCTCTGGAGTTGGGGCGGGAAGCCCTTGTTCGCGCCGCTGCTGAAGCGCCTCATCCAGCCGCTGATCAACCCGGGAGCGGCGCTGCTCGCGCCTCTCGCCACGCCTTTCATCGATCCGATTGAAAGCCTCTTCCAGCTCTTCTGGGCTATCAATCGGCCCTTCAACCGCCACCTCTTCGGGTTCCTCCGGCGCGACGCTCTCTTGCGGCTCCGATTGTGGTTGCGGCACTGGCTCGCTGTCTTCGCCGGTAATCCGATCCCAGATTTGCTCGGGCGATGGCAGGTCAATCGGCAAATCATTGAGCAGGCCCGTCGCCGCCGCAGCACTTGCCAATGCGCCGGCTGCTAGCGCTCCAACGGTCAACCGCCGCGCTGTGCTCCATCGCCGCTTTCCGCCGCCTCCTCTGCGCAACGGTGGGAGCGGATCGGGCCGACCCTGCGTCCGTGCCATCACTCGATCGGCAAAATCGGGCGACAGCGCGGGTACATCATGGCCGCTTAGCGCATGGCCGAGCGGGCTATCGGGCGCAATCGGCGCGGAATTGGTATCAGGATCGCTCATGCCGCGCCTCCCTGTTCCTGTGCCTGTGCCGCCTCGAACGCCTTGCGCAGGGCCGCCCGCGCACGAAACAGCAGCGATTCAAACGCCTTGATGTTCATATCGAGTGCATCCGCCGCCTCGGCATTGGGCAGCTCCTCGTAATAGGTGAGCACGATTGCTGCACGCTGCCGCTCGGGCAAGGCGGCGATCAAAGCTCTCGCCGCGGCACCTTCTTCATGCGCTTCGATTGCGGCATCAGCCAGCGGGTCCGCATCGACTTGCTCAGGGGCGTGCTCCTCATCCGTCACTCGTTTACTCACGCGCAGCCGATCAATCGCGAGATTGACCGTCACTCGCTTAAGCCACGGTGTCAGCTTCAGGCCGCCCGCCCGCCCCTTCTCAATCAGGCGCGGTGCATGGTCCCACAATCTCAGCATGGCTTCTTGCGTAATGTCCTCTGCCTCATGCGCGTCGCCCATCATCCGATAGGCAATCCGGTGCATCAGAGGGGCGTGCGTTTCGATGACCGAGCGAAAGGCGGCCTCATCCTGCGCGGCAATGCGCCGGACGAATTCCGCTTCATCGAGCGAGCCATCGTCGTGTCCTGGGCTATCGCCTGACATCGTCTTCGCGCACTGACCCCGTTTGCGTGTGTGTTCAACTGTTTAACGGGTGCGGCGAGCAAACCCTTCGCACCGCATTGAATTTTGCCTCAACGTGCTGGGACAAACTGGCCGGTCAAGCGCGTGGCAGGTAGAGCTTAACCAGCAACCCGCCCAGGTCTTCGCTTTCCTCAATGCCGACACCACCGCCGTAAATCTCCGCGACATCGCGCACGATGGCGAGGCCCAGCCCGGTGCCCGGCTTACCCGTGTCCAGCCGCGCGCCGCGATCAAAGATGCGCTCGCGTTCTTGTTCGGGAATGCCGGTGCCATCATCCTCGACCCAGATGACGCAATGCGCGTTGTCAGGCTCCTCGTCCGCCTCTGCATCGAGGGTAACGAACACGCTGCCGCCGCCATATTTCGCCGCGTTCTCGATCAAATTGCCGAGGATTTCGTCCAAGTCCTGGCGTTCGATTGCCACCATCGCTTCGCGGCCACCGGCAATGTCGATCCGGGCTTGGGGATAGAGCCGCTCGACCGCACGGCGCACCGCCTCTGCACTGTCTCGCACGCTGGTGCGGGCATGGCCAATGGCACGGCGTCCGACTGCGCGGGCGCGGGCGAGATGATGGTCGACATGCCGCTGCATCGTGCGTGTCTCGCGGATCACTGCATCGCCCAGATTGGGCGCGCGCGCGGTTGCGGCGTTAGTTAGAACGGTCAGCGGCGTCTTGAGAGCGTGGGCAAGATTGCCGGCATGGGTGCGCGCTTCCTCCGCCTGCCGTTCGGAATGCTCAAGCAAGCCGTTCAGCTCTTCAACCAGCGGCTGAACCTCTGTGGGAAGTGGCTCGGTGATCCGGTTCGCACCGGTCGAGCGCAGGTTCTGGATTGCCGCTCGCACCCGGCGCAGCGGCGAAAGGCCGTAGCGTATTTGCAACAGCGCCATCAGCAACAGGCCGAAGCCGAGCACGGCAAAGCTCCAGAACAGGATTGCGCGAATTTCGGCAATCTCTTCGTCCAGTTCCTCGCGGTTGGCGGCCACCGTAAACCACCATTGCGTGTCGGAGCCGGGCAGGATGATAGAGCGCTCAACCACGCGCAAAGGTTCGTAATCGAACTGGTTCGAATTGTAGAAGTGCGCCCGGTTGTCAAAGTGATCGCCGCGTACATCGAGCACCCGGTCCCACAGGCTGCGCGAAGGCCAAGGCTCCTCACCCTCGCCACTCACCTGGTAATACAACCCGCTATTGGGCTCGAGAAAACGCTGGTCGCCGAGCACGCGGTTGAATGCGACTTCTCCGCCAGCCTGCACTTCGGCGGCGCCGATCATGGCGGTGAGGATATATTCGAGCTGATCGTCGAAGTTCCGCTCAACCTGATTGGTCAATGCCCGGTCGAGCGCCAAGCCGCCACCAAGCAACAGCACCGCTATCCAGCCTGCAGCGATAAAGCCCATGCGCCGGGCCAGGCTGCCGGTATGCTGTCTTTGAGTTTGATCCTCGGCGTCACTTTCCTGAACGCCATTTGCAGCCCCAGCCGCCGCCTCGCCCGCGCCCGATTGCGAGGGAGAGGCCGCGTCTGAAGACTTACGCTCGGGGCGCGTCTGCGGGGTCGTCGAGGCTGTAACCAAGTCCACGGATCGTTGTTATCACTTCTGCGCCGAGTTTTTTGCGAATGCGGGTTACGAAGACTTCAATCGTGTTCGAATCGCGATCAAAGTCCTGGTCGTAAATGTGCTCGATCAATTCGGTGCGGCTGACCACTTTGCCTTTGTGGTGCATCAGGTAGCTTAGCAGCTTGTATTCCTGCGCGGTCAGCTTCACCGGTTCACCTTCAAGCGTGACCCGGCCAGAGCGCGTGTCCAGCCGGACTTGGCCAGCCGTCAGCTCTGACGAGGTGTTGCCCGATGCGCGGCGAATAAGAGCGCGCAGGCGAGCGATCAGCTCTTCTGTCTGGAATGGCTTGGCGAGGTAATCGTCTGCGCCGGCATCTAGGCCAGCGACCTTGTCCGACCAGCTATCGCGCGCGGTCAGCACCAGGACGGGGAAATCGCGCCCTTCCTTGCGCCACATGCCGAGCACGGAGAGACCATCGATTTCGGGCAGGCCGAGGTCGAGAATGACCGCGTCATAATCCTCGGTACTGCCGAGAAAATGGCCGTCCTCACCATCGGTCGACAAATCGACCGCATAGCCGGTTTGCTCCAGCGTCGACTTCAATTGTTGGCCAAGTGTCGGTTCGTCTTCGACAATCAGAATGCGCATAAGTGTGTCTGGTCCCCGGATCCGTGCCGTTATTACCTAGCGCTTGTCGTGCGCTTTTGCACAATTTGCGTCAAGCGAGCCAAGCCATTTGCGCACCGATTGCGCCGGATTGTTCATGAAATTGGGTTATCGCGAGCGATTGATGATGCGGCCTGTACGCGCATCGACATCGACAAACGTCACCCGGCCATCCTTGATGAATTTCAGGCGATAAGCGCGCGCGGTGGAATCGTAAGACGGGCCGAGATATTCGCTTCCCCGCATTCGCGGCAGCACGCGCGCCTCGATCTGGCGCAGCGACAACTGGTTGCCCGCGCGCATCTCCTTACGCGCATCGCTCTGATCGTCCTTCGATTGCGCATAGGCCGCTTGTGCGGACACGGCTGGCGTTCCGGCAATCGCCAGAATCGCAAAAGCGCCTAAAAGAGAGATGCCGGGTTTCGTCATGCTGCCTTACCTAGAGATCGCGCGTTGAACGCGCTGTGAATAGAGCCGCTGCGCTGCGTTCAGGCAGGTCGCCCGTATTGCGCCCTTGCCCGCCTTAGAGCAAACTCCTACCGCGCTCAGCCTATGGCGCAACCTCCAATACTCTCCTGGGAAGGCTTAGGCCTGCAGCAAGGTGGACGCTGGCTGTTCGGCGGCCCCGGCACTGATGGCATCGACCTGCACATTGCTCCGCGTGATCGGCTGGCGCTGATCGGGCGCAATGGTGCGGGCAAGACGACCCTTCTCAAGCTGATTGATGATCGGATCGAAGCGGATCGCGGCACGCGCCGGATCAAGCCAGGAGCACGGATTGTCTTTCTGGAGCAGGAGCCGGATTTCTGTGTGTTTGGCACCCTGATGGATTTCGCCCTGTCTGGTGACGATGCGCCGGAAGCGCACGAAGTCGAGGCCATTGCCGGGCAGCTCGGTATTGCGATGGACCGTGAGGCCGAAACCGCCAGTGGCGGTGAGCGACGCCGCGCAGCCATTGCGCGCGCGCTTGCTCAGGATCCTGATATCCTGCTGCTCGACGAGCCGACGAACCATCTCGATCTGAGTGCTATCGACTGGCTGGAAGACTGGCTGAACCGCTACAAAGGCGCGTTTATTACAATCAGCCACGACCGGACATTCTTGAAGCGACTGACGCGCGCGACCCTATGGCTCGACCGGGGAAGCCTGCGGCGCAAGGAGGTCGGCTTTGGTGGATATGAGGCGTGGGAGGCGAGCGTCTATGCCGAGGAAGCTCGCGCCGCTGAAAAGCTCGACGCCAAGCTGAAGCTGGAAGCGCACTGGCTAGAGCGCGGTGTGACTGCGCGGCGCAAGCGCAACCAGGGTCGCCTCGAAAAATTGCACCAGATGCGCGCCACCCGCGCGGCGATGATCTCGGATACCAGCTCGGCCAAGCTGAAGCTTGCCAATGATGAGGACTTTAAATCGAAGTCAGTTATCGTTGCGGAGAAAGTCTCGAAAAGCTTCGGAGACCACGCAATCATCAAGAATTTCTCCCTCCGCATTCAGCGCGGCGACCGGATCGGTATCGTCGGGGCGAATGGTGCGGGCAAGACGACCTTGCTCAAATTGCTGACGGGCGAGCTGGAGCCTGACACCGGCACGGTCGAGCGGGCACGGACGCTTTCCGGTGTGATGATTGACCAACAGCGCAAATTGCTGAGCCCGCAGGCGAGCGTGCGTGACATCCTGGCCGAAGGCGGCGACTGGATCGACGTGCGGGGCGCACGTAAGCATGTGCAGGCTTACCTAAAGGATTTCCTGTTCGATCCCAAGATCGTCGACACGAAGGTCGGTATTCTGTCGGGCGGCGAGCGATCGCGCCTGCTGCTGGCGCGCGAATTTGCGCGCACGGCGAATTTGTTGGTGCTCGACGAACCGACCAATGATCTTGATCTCGAAACGCTCGATCTGCTGCAGGAGGTGATAGCCGATTTCGACGGCACCGTTCTGATCGTCAGCCATGATCGCGATTTCCTCGACCGCACTGTAACCGTGACGCTGGGCCTCGATGGCAGTGGCCGAGTCGATGTGGTTGCGGGCGGCTATGAGGATTGGGAGCGCAAACGGCGCAAACCGGTCGAGGGCAAAGCCAAAGCTGGAGCGAAGCCCAAGTCAGCTCCCGCGCCAACCCGTTCAAAGTCTGCAAAATCGGACAAGCTCTCTTATAAGGATCAGCGCGATTACGAGCTGTTGCCCGCACGGATCGAAGAACTTGAAGCGGCGATTGCGAAGGGCGAGGAAATCCTCTCTGATCCGGAGTTGTTTGCGAAAGACCCGCAGCGCTTCAGCAATATTTCCAAGGGTCTGGAAAATGCGCGGGCCGAAAAAAACGCGGCCGAGGAACGCTGGCTGGAGCTGGCGGAGCTGGTCGAGGGGTGAGCGCAACCAAGCTGCACCAAGATATCGCGGCCTGCAAAATTTGCGCCGAGCACTTGCCACATGAGCCCCGCCCGGTCGTGCAATTCTCCGAAACCAGCCGCGTGCTGATCATCGGACAGGCACCCGGATCGAAGGTGCATGCCAGCGGTGTTCCATGGGACGATAATAGCGGCGATCGGCTGCGCAATTGGCTGGGCGTCGAAAAATCCGCCTTCTACGACCCAACCATGTTCGCGCTGGTTCCAATGGGGTTCTGCTATCCCGGCAAGGCATCGGGCGGCGATCAGCCTCCGCGCAGGGAATGCGCGCTGCAATGGCATCAGCGCGTACTCGATCAGCTGCCGAAAAACCGTCTCACCCTGTTGGTAGGCGCACATGCGCAGGCGCACTATCTGCCTGATGCGAAGACACTCTCGATGACCGAGCGGGTGCGGCGCTTTGCTGAATTCGCGCCGAACCTCCCGCTGCCCCACCCTGCATGGCGCTCGGCCATCTGGATGCGCAAAAATCCCTGGTTCGAGGAAGACGTGCTGCCAACGCTCCGCACACGCATACGGGCGGCACTCACCTAGCGTGGTTTCATTCTCTCGCCACAAAGCGCGGCTATTGTCGTATTTATTAGGATAGGAGACCCCCCGAAATGTCGATCGAAAAACTCGCCAAAGATTTCACCAAAGCCGTCGCTGAAGACAACGCCGAGGAATATCAGGCCATGTGGCATGACGACATCGTCAGCTACGAGCCGCAAGAAGGCCCGATGTCAAAAGTGCAAGGTCGCGATGCCCTGCTGCAAAAGCACGCTTGGTGGGAACAAAACGCCGAAATGCACTCTAGCTCTACCGATGGGCCCTATGTCTTCGGCGACCAATTCGCGGTGAACTATGAAATGGACGTCACCATGGATGGTGAGCGCAGCCAGATGAAGGAAGTGGGCGTCTACACCGTGAAGGATGGCAAGGTTGCTGAAGAGCGGTTCTTCTATGGGTCGCAGTGATTTGCGTCCTCACGTAATCCGGTAATAATCGGCCACACGATCAAGCGCGAGCTTCAGCACCAGCTTGCCGCTCCGCGCTGGCCAGCCGAGTGTCTTTTCCGCATCCGGCAGGCCTTCGCCAGCGCAAACAACCCGCCAAAGGATGTCCTCCAATCCTTTGCCTGCCTGTTTCAGAGCCTCGTCAAACCGCCGTTTCGCCGCGATCTGCTTTTCGCCCGCTGACAGGCCCTGCTCACCCGTGGTCTTGATCCGCACCGGATCCCAGCGCATCGTCACATTGGTTGGCAATTGCGCGCGCTCATAATCCGCGCGCAGGCGCTCCCCCGCATCATGCAAACGATCGGAGATGTGCCCACGCGCATGCAGCCAGCTGAGCGGCGATTCGGCGATATTGACCGTGACCGAGCGCCGCTTGCCCTTGGCCGTGCTGCCTTTCGATTGCTCGCGCTTCGGCCCTTCTCGGGTTAGCTCTCGCTCTACCAATGTGCGCTTCATAAATGCTCTCCCAATGCGACGGCCCAAAATGCCGTGGTGTGGGAAAGCACTTGCAATTTTTTGGTTCGTGTAGGAAAGTGCAAATTACCAATTTGGTTCAAAATGCAATTGGAGCTCAAACTCGTGATCAATCGCATACGCGCCATCCGCAAGAGCAAAGGATTGACCCTGGCCGAGCTGGCCGAAGCGTGTAATCCGCCCACCACCGCGCAAACGATCGGCCGCCTCGAAACGGGGATGCGCAACCTGTCGCTCAAATGGATGGACCGGATCGGTCATGCCATGGGGGTTGATCCCGAAGCGCTGGTGCGCTCGGAAGACAGCCCGCAGACACAGATCGTGGCCGAGCTGACAGCATCTGGCCCCGAGGCCTTGAATGCGCCGCGCGAGGCGATCCTGCCGACCGATCTCGAGGCCAATACCGAAGGCGCGCAGCTGATGGTGCTGAGCGTAGAGGCTAGCATTGGCGAGTTTCGCCCTGGCGACCTGCTGTGGCTCAGGCAATTGCAACCCGAAGATGCGAGCGCCGCGATCAATCGCGATTGCCTGGTCCCGCGCCCCGGCGGCCGCTTCACATTCGGGCGCTTGATCGACCGTCGCGGCACCTTGGTCGGCATCCTGCCCCCTGGCAGCGGAGAGAAGCAGCAAGTTGTCGATAACCCGCCGTGGATTGCGGTGGCCGAGATGCTCGTGCGGCGCTTATGAGTCAGGCTTTGAGCCAGACCGTGAGCGAACCTTCATGGGTGGGAATTATCCAGACATGAAGCACGTCCTCGCCCTCACCCCGCTTCGCCAACGCCTCCAGCGACCGCGCGACAAATGCTCCGAAGCGCG
>JBCBDF010000019.1:0-15691 GCA_038529875.1 Pseudomonadota bacterium
GCACAGCTGGTTTCAGGAGCCGGTGTTCGATTTGCCGCCGCGCGAAGAGGCCAATGGCGAGGCTGCTCCGCCGCCAGCTCCACCACCAGCACCTGAAGTCAAGGTCTCAGAACCGTCTCACCCCGCGGAAGGCGAGGTGGATGCTGAAGCAGATGGCCCATCGATCAACCGGTGGCGCACGGACTGTGCGCCCGTTATCGCCTAGGGCTTTCTCAGGGACGACGTAGCGCGTCTCGCAGGCGGGGCAGGCGATAATCATCGTTAATTGTGGCAATACGCACCCGTATCCGATGCACAAGTGTATCGGAGCCCAAAGCGCCCGATTGTTGGCTTTTTTCCACATTGAAGAGCTTGTGTGTGCCTAAGATCAAGCTTGGGCTTTTCCCTCTGGCAGGCTTGGGAGAGGGCCGCGCCATGACGACGAGCGCGGGCGATATCGTGAATTTCGACAATGTCGGGCTGCGCTATGGCACCGATCCCGAGGTCCTGAGCGATCTCAGTTTCACGCTTTTCCCGGGCAGTTTCTACTTCCTCACTGGCGCGAGCGGGGCAGGCAAGACCAGTCTTTTGAAGCTGCTCTACCTGGCGCAGCGCCCGTCGCGCGGCGCGATCCGCATGTTCGGTAAGGATATGATTACATTGCCGCGCGAAGACTTGCCCAAATATCGCCGCCGACTGGGCGTGGTGTTTCAGGACTTCCGCCTGGTCGAGCACTTATCCGCGTTTGACAATGTCGCGCTGCCTCTGCGGCTGGCGGGCTTGAAAGAGGCGAGCCTCGAAAAGCCGGTGGCCGACATGCTCGAATGGGTCGGCCTGACCGAGCGAGCTGAAGCCCGCCCGGCGAGTATGTCTGGTGGAGAGCAGCAACGCGTGGCGATTGCACGGGCAGTGATTGGGCGGCCGGACATGCTGATCGCAGATGAACCAACCGGCAATGTCGATCCTGAAATGGCACAGAGGCTTCTGCGTCTGTTCGAGGCCCTGAATAGGCTTGGCACGACGGTGATCGTGGCAACCCACGACGTGCATCTGATACAGAAGGTGCCGCAGTCGTTGATCATGCGCCTCAACAAAGGGCGCTTGTACGATCCAACTGGGGCGCTGCGCTTTCCCCCGCGGCCCGGCGGCGGACTTGGTGCGGGGGCAGCGCTATGAGCAAGCCGCCTCTGACCAAAAGACTGGCCGAGCGCGAGACCGGCGGTTCGGCCTCGCCACTGCGCAGCAGCGTTGCAAGGAAGCTTGTTCCGCAGACCCGCTTTACCGGGCCAATCCCGTGGGTCATCGCCATCATGATTGCTCTGGTGGTGGTCGCGGCGGCTGGCGGGCTCGCCTTGAGCAACCTTGCCGACAATGCGCGGTCCGATCTGTCAGGCGCTGTGACGGTCCAGATCGCTGAGGCCGACCCGCAGGCGCGCGCTGAAAAAGCTGCACAAGCAGCACAGGTGCTCGCACGCCTCGAAATCGTCTCGACTTTGCGGGTCGTGCCCGATGAAGAGCTCGGTGAAATGCTGGAGCCGTGGCTGGGAGATGGCGCTGGCAGCCAGGAGCTGCCGATCCCCGCGCTGATCGATGTACAATTGTCAGGGGTAAGCGGTGCGGCGCAAATTGCTGAGTTACAAGCAGCGCTTGATGCAGCGGTGCCCGGCAGCCGGGTCGATGCCCAATCCGCTTGGCTCAAGCCAGTCTATTCCGCCCTGTCCGCGCTACAGTACTTGGCCCTTGCGCTGATTGTGTTGCTCGGATTTGCCTGTGCCGCTGCCGTCTGGCTGGCTTCGCGCAGCGCCTTCGCCAATCACCGCAAAACGGTCGAGATTATCCACTTGCTTGGCGGGACAGACACACAGGTAACGCGCATTTTCCAGCGCTCGGTTGTGCGCGATGCGGCCTTTGGCGGCGCGGTCGGGCTGGCACTGGGCGTACTCGCCGTCTGGTTGCTCGGGCGGCAATTTGCCGCGCTCGATAGCGGCATGGTGACAGGCGGCGGCCTGGAGTGGAACGATTGGTTGATCATCGCCGCGATTCCTGTGATCGGCGTGGGGCTAGCTTTATTGACCGGACGGATCACCATCCTGATGGCGCTGCGGAGGATGCTGTGATCCGGCGGCTAGTCTCTGGAATATTCTTGCTTTGGGCGATTGGGTTCCTGGCCTTTACCGTCACCCTTCCGCAGCCGGTTCCGGCGAGCGGTGACAACGCAGCGATTACCGATGCGGTGATCGTGCCCACCGGCGGCGCGGGGCGCATTGCGCGCGGGCTCGACGTGCTTGATGCAGGTGCGGCCAAGATGATGCTGGTCAGCGGGGTCGATCGCGAGGTGAAGCCGGGCGAATTCGCCGCCGAGTTCAAAGTCGCTGCCAAGCGGATGCAATGCTGTGTCACTTTGGGCTTTGCTGCGGTCGACACACGCAGCAACGCATCCGAAATCGCGCAATGGGTGGAAGATAACAAGATAACCTCACTGCGCCTCGTCACCACCGATTGGCACATGCGCCGGGCCGCCGGGGAGCTGAGCCGCAAGCTTCCGGATAATGTCACTGTGGTCCGCGATGCAGTGACCTCGGAGCCGAGCCTCTCCAGCCTGTTCCTCGAATATCACAAGCTGCTGGCAAGTTGGGCCGCAGGTGTGGTCGATCTTTGAGCGACGGGATGATTAAGACAGTTCTCAGCGCGCTGCGCAGTATGCTGTTCTACCCTATCTTTTATGGGGTCAGCACTTGCATGGTCATCGTAGCGGTGATTGCGCTCCCCTTCGGTCGCAATCCCCTGCAACGGGTGGTGCGCCGCTGGGCCGCTTGGCACCGCTGGTGCGTGCGCTGGATATTAAGCATCAAGGTCGTGGTAGAGGGAGAATTGGCGACCGGTCCGGTGCTCTATGTGATCAAACATGAAAGCTTTTTCGAGGCGATTGACACGCCGAGCTTGCTGCGTTGGCCTGCCGTGTTCACCAAACGCGAGCTGTTCGACATACCGGGCTGGGGCCGTGCAGCGCTGATTTATGGTCTGGTCCCTGTGTCGCGCGATGGCGGGGCGAGCGCCCTGCGCCAGATGCTAGCCGCGGCTCGTAAGATCGTTGCCGATGGACGGCCGCTGGTCCTGTTTCCTGAAGGGACGCGTGTGCCGCATGGGGAAAGCCCAGCCATGCGCTCAGGCTTTGCCGGGATTTACAAGCTGGTGAAGCTGCCGGTCGTGCCGATCGCAGTGAATAGCGGCCCGCTGTATCAGGGTTGGATCAAGCGCCCCGGTATGATCACCTACAAAATTGGCGAGATAGTGCCGCCGGGCCTGTCGCGCGAGGAAGCGGAAGCACGCGTTCACGCGGCCATGAATGTTTTGAATTAGAACTAATGATCTTCTCTTCCGAAATCCGGTCGATCATCGTCCTGACCTTCTTCGATGATCTTGCGCCGAATGGTGCGCGTGCGGCTGAAGAGCTCATGCAGGGTGTCACCATCGCCTGATCGGATCGCGCGTTGCAGGGCGGTCAAATCCTCGCTGAAACGGCCCAGCATTTCGAGCACGGCAGTCTTGTTGTTCAGGAATACGTCGCGCCACATGACCGGGTCGGACGCGGCGATCCGGGTGAAGTCGCGAAAACCGCCAGCCGAATATTTGATCACTTCGCCGCGGGTCACCTCCTCCAGATCGCTGGCCGTGCCGACGATGGTGAAGGCGATGAGGTGCGGGATGTGGCTGGTTACTGCCAGCACGAGATCGTGGTGCTCAGCATCCATAATTTCGATCCGCGCGCCCAGCTTGGTCCAGAAGGTGTTTAGCGCCTCGACCTTGCCCTCATCCGTATCCGCAGGGGGCGTGAGGATGCACCAGCGGTTGGTGAACAGGGTGGCAAAGCCAGCCTCAGGCCCGCTTTGCTCGGTTCCGGCCACCGGATGCGCAGGGATGATGGCGTGATCGGGCAAGGCCTTTACCAGATCAGCGAGCACGCTGGCCTTGGATGATCCGACATCGCTGACGATCGCTTCGCGTTTTAGTGAGCCTGCGAGTGCCTGCGCGGCTCCCGCCATCGCGCCGACCGGCACGCATAGAATAACCAGATCGGCCTCGCGCACTGCATCTTCGGCGCTGTCGCAAACGTGCTTGGTCAATCCACGTTGCCGCGCCGTTTCGCGTACGTGCGGGTCTGTGTCATAGCCATAGGTGGCGATCTCCGGCGCGCGCTCGCGCACCGCCAACCCGATCGAACCGCCAAGCAGGCCGAGGCCAATGATCGCGACGGAATTGATGCTCATTGCGGTTCTCCGCACAGCGCCCGCAAGGTGACGATGACGCGCGTCATGTCGTCGGTCTTCCCAATCGTGATGCGCAGCGCATTGGGCAGGCCCTGTCCCGGCAGATGCCGCACGGCATAGCCCGCCTCGGCCAGAGCTTCGAGTGCCCTCTCGGCGCTCAGATCCCCTTCAAACAGTACTAGGATGAAGTTCGCCTGGCTCTGTATGGCCCGCAGTCCGTGGTTGCCCAAAGCTGCCACCGCTTTCGTCAGACGCTCCCGTCCTGTCGCGTTCACTTCGCGGGACCGTGCCACGAACTCTTGATCAGCCAGCGCGGCAATCGCGGCATTCTGCCCCTGTGTCGAAACGTTGAATGCCCCGCGCAACCGGTTGAGCGCATCAATCAGGGTCGGCGCGCCAGTCGCCCAGCCAATCCGTAGGCCAGCAAGCCCGTAAGCCTTTGAGAAAGTGCGGGTGACCAGAACATTTTCTGCGCTCGCGGCGAGTTCAAACCCGCCATCATCCATGTGGTCGTCAACATATTCGCCATAGGCCTGATCAAGCACCAGCAGGACATCTGATGGCAGGCCAGTATGCAAGCGGCGAACCTCGTCCCGGCCTATCGCGGTTCCGCTGGGATTGTTCGGATTGTCTAGCAGTACGACCTTGGTTTTGTCGGTGACCCGCGCGAGAATGGTATCGACGGACGCGACGAAATCATTGTCTTCGACAAACACCGGCGTCGCCCCGACCTTGTGTGCGATCAGCGGGTAGAGCGAGAAGGAGTATTTGGAGAATAGCACTTCATCCCCCGGCCCAGCAAAGGCCTGTACCGCGCAATGCAGCAGCTCGCCGGAGCCGGTGCCGCACACGATCTGCGCTGGATCGACCGCGTGCAGATTACCCAGCGCATCGGCCAAACGCAGCGCACCGGGATCGGGGTAGAGTTCCGGGTGACCTGGCTCACGCAGTGCCTCCAGCGCCGCCTGGCTGCATCCCAGCGGGTTCTCATTGGCGGACAGTTTGACCAGTTCGCGCCCGTCATCGGCCTTGGACTTGCCAGGCACATAGGCGCGGATCTCATTGATCCAGGGCTTCAGTTGAGGTTGCGTCGGCATAGTAGCGGCGCGCATAACCGCTCTGAGCGATAAAAAACAGCGCAATTGACAGGCACGCAATGGTCGCTCAATCCCCGCATCCCAATGGCCGCCTCTCCTGCCTCGAAAGCCTATGCGCTTCCCCACGACCTGCCGCTTGATAGCGGGCAGGCCCTGAGCGGCGTCGAAATCGCATATGAGAGCTATGGCGAGCTGGCGGCGGACAAGTCGAATGTGGTTTTGATCTGCCACGCGCTGACCGGCGATCAATATGTCGCGAGCACTCACCCGATTACCGGCAAGCCCGGCTGGTGGGAGCGGATGGTCGGCCCTGGAAAGCCGATCGATACAGACCGATTCCACGTTATTTGCGCCAATGTCATCGGCAGCTGCATGGGCTCAACCGGGCCGGCGAGCGAGGCGAGCGATGGCACGCCCTACGCGATGCGGTTTCCGGTCATCACTATTCGCGACATGGTGCGCGGGCTGGTGGCCCTGCTCGATGGGCTGGGCATAGAGCGGCTGCACACGGTGGTTGGCGGCTCCATGGGCGGGATGCAGGCGCTGAGCCTGGCCGCGAATTGGCCCGAGCGCGCAGCCCGTGTGCTGGTGATCGCTTCCACCGCGCGGCATTCGGCGCAAAATATCGCGTTCCACGAGGTTGGGCGGCAGGCGATCATGGCTGACCCCGCATGGAAGGGCGGCGATTACTACGCCAGCGGCGCATCGCCGGACAATGGCCTCGCTGTGGCGCGGATGGCCGCGCACATAACCTACCTGTCGGAGGAAGGGCTGACCGAGAAATTCGGGCGCCGCTTGCAAGATCGGGACTCCAAGAGCTTCGGCTTTGATGCCGATTTCCAGGTCGAGAGCTATTTGCGTTATCAGGGCAGCGGCTTCACCCAGCGCTTCGACGCAAATTCATACCTCTACATCACCCGCGCGATGGATTACTTCGACCTGGCCGAGGAGCATGGCGGCAGGCTGGCCCGCGCATTCGAAGGCGCAACTTCGCGTTTCTGTCTGGTCAGTTTCGACACGGACTGGCTCTATCCCACGTCGGAAAGCCGCCATATCGTCCACGCGCTGAATGCGGCGGGCGCGAAGGTAAGCTTCGTCGAACTGTCCGCCCCGCATGGCCATGACAGCTTCCTGCTTGAACACCACGCGCTCGACCGAGTGGTGCAAGGTTTTCTTGAATGACCGCGCTCGCCACTCAGTTGCGGCCTGACCTTGCCGCGATTGCTGATCATATCGAGCCGGGCAGCCGCGTGCTCGATATTGGCTGCGGCAATGGCGATTTGATGGCGGTGCTGGAGAAGCAGTTCGGGTGCGATGCGCGCGGAATAGAGATCGATCCAGTTCGCGTTGAGCGCAGCGTCGCGCGCGGATTATCGGTTGTTCAGGGTGATGCCGACCGCGATCTTGCAAACTATCCGGATAAAGCGTTCGACTACGCGATCCTGAGCCAGACCCTACAGACCGCCGAGCGGCCCGACCGGATGCTTGATGAGCTGCTGCGCGTAGGGACAAAGGCGTTTGTCAGCTTCCCCAATTTTGCGCATTGGCGCACGCGTGCAGCCCTGATGTTTGGCGGGCGGATGCCGGTGACGCGGGCGCTGCCGGTCAGCTGGTATGAGACGGAGAACATCCACCATGTCACGGTCGATGATTTCCGCGAGCTGGCGCGGTTGAAAGGCGCGCGGATCGAGCGGAGCTGGTTTTTCGCCAACGAAAGAGAAATCGGCGCACCACCATTTGCTTGGGCCGCAAACTGGCGCGCCGAATTCGCGGTGTTTCAACTGAGCCGATAACTCTGCCCAGCAACTTTCCAATCAGCCTGGGCGGTGAATGCCGCAGACCTTATGGCCATCGGGATCGAGGAAATAGCAGAGGTTCATTGTGCCCATGCTGCCTTCGCGCGGACCGGGAGGGTCTTCGATGCTCTTGCCGCCATTTGCGACCGCAACATCGTGCAGCTTGGTAACCTGCTCCAGCGAGTCGCACATGAAGCCAATCGTGCTGCCATTGGACGGTGTTACCGGCTCGCCATTGATCGGCTCGCTGACAGAGAAGGTGTGGCCGTTGTGGATGTAGAACAGCCGGGTTTGGCCGGTATCGTTGACGTGTGCCATGGGCTCACGGGCACCAAGCACGCCCAGCACAGCATTGTAAAAACTCTTTGACCGCTCGATATCGTTCGAACCGATCATGATGTGATTCAGCATTTCAGGATAACTCCTCTTCCAGAAAGTGCGATGCTGGTAGCATGGCGTTCAGATTGATTGCTATAGCGCGCTTGCATGATCTCAATTTCATTCCTTGCCGCGCTCACGCTGGCCCAATCCGCCGCTCCCCCGGCCACATCACCCGCCCCGCCTGCTCAGGAAGCAGAAGCTCAGCTGACAAGCGAGAACCGGGCGGTGCTGCGCTGCTCGGCGGCCTTCGCATTGGTTTCGCATGGCCAGGCCAACGGCAATGAGGATGCTAAGAAATGGCCCGAGCTTACGACGCGCGGACGTGAGTTCTTCGTGCGGGCATTGGCCGGCATAATGGACGACACTGGGCTGGATCGCGAAGGTGTGTCGCAATTGGTCTCTGCCGAAGCGCAGCGGCTTTGGGATGAGGGATCGATCAATGACGTCATGCCAGCCTGCTTGATGATGCTGGAGACCTCAGGGGTCTAGCTCGCGCTCGGGCCGCCGGGTTCATTCAGCTTCAGGTCATTGAAGATGAATTAATTAGACACGAACCCGAAAACTCGAAAGGATTTGCCATGCGCGCTCTGCCAATTGCTGCCGCTGCTTTGCTGGCGCTCGCCGCGCCCTCTGTCGCCTACGCTGAGGACGCGCCGCCAGACCTTTCGGAATCCTCGCTGTCCGAGCTTTCGGAAAAGCTGGCCGATCCCAGGTTTCAGGATCAGGCCGCTACAATGGCTGAGGCTCTGCTTGGTGTGTTCTTAGAGATGCCGATCGGTCCGATGGCGGAAGCGGTCGGCAAAGCGACCGGCGGTGAAGTGGCCGCCGACATAGACCCTGATGCGCGGATCGTGGATCTGGCTCCTGAGGCGGAGGCACTGCCTGAAAAGCTCTCTGACCGTTTGCCGCAAGCGATGACTGCAATGAGCGGCATGGCCGAAGGAATGGAGCTGATGTTGCCCGCTTTGCGCGAGATGGCTGAGCGCATGAAGGGCGTGATGGATGACGGGCGCGATCTGCGCTGATCCCGCGCCGGGCGCGTACAACTAAATTTACAAACAGCCGCCTGTAGCCGCTAGACGCAGCGGTCACGCTAAGGCATTGCATCGGTAACCATGTTCCGCTTGCATCAATTCCCTCTTTGCCCCTTCAGCCGCAAAATCCGGCTGTTGATGGGCGAGAAAAACATCGCCTATGAGCTGGTGCGCGAGGACCCGTGGGCGGCCTCCGACATGTTCTTCAATCTCAATCCCGCCGGGCGCACCCCGGTTCTGGTCAATGAAGAGCGCGATATTGCTATCGCCGATAGCCGCGCGATAGCGGAATATTTCGAAGAAACGGTCGACACGTCGCCGATGATCAATGGCACGGCCACAGGGCGCGCGGAAATTCGCCGCCTGGTCGCCCTGTTTGACGAAAACTTCTATGCAGATGTCACCGCTCCGCTGCTTTCAGAGCGGATGAAGAAGCGCATTATCCTGCGCCAACCGCCAGATTCCAAGGCATTGCGCCAGGCGATGAAGCTTGCGCACGGCCATCTCGATTACATGGATTGGTTGATCGACAACCGCCCGTGGCTGGCTGGCTCAACCATGAGCATGGCCGACCTTGCCGCTGCGGCGCAAATCTCGGTCGCGGATTACCTCGGTGGGATCGATTGGACCGGGCATGAGCAGACCCGCGGTTGGTATGCGGTATTCAAGAGCCGCCCGAGCTTTCGCCCCCTGCTGACCGAGCGGATGGATGTGATCAAACCGCCGGCGCATTATGCGCTGGTTGATGGGTGATTCTGTTTTTCCGCACGCCATCCGGCGTGCGATATCCTCGCTCACGCGACCTAAAGGTCGCATCGCTGCGGCCGCGCGGTCGCGCTTGCGGATCGCTAAAGGCGATCCGATATTAGTGCGTAACGAAGAGGTATTTCCATGAATCTTGACCCTAAAATCACCACCGACACCGAATGGCGCGAGAAGCTGACGCCCGAGCAATATCACGTTCTGCGCGAGGCTGGCACGGAGCGCGCCTTCACCGGAAAATACGACAAGCATTATGAAGACGGCGAATACACCTGCGCCGGATGTGGCGCTGTGCTGTTCGCGAGCGATGCCAAATATAATAGCGGCTGCGGCTGGCCTGCCTTCACCAAACCGGCCGAGGGCGAGACAGTCGAGGAAAAGCGCGACACCTCGTATGGCATGATCCGCACCGAAGTTCTCTGCTCGGCCTGCGGCGGGCATTTGGGGCATGTCTTTCCCGATGGACCGCCAGAGGCGGGCGGGCTGCGCTATTGCATCAATTCCGCCAGCCTCGATTTCGCTTCAGATGGTGCCTCCACTGACGAGGAATAAGCGGATTGGGTGCAACGATCTGCCTCGCCCCATTGTGGACATTGTTCACCCCGGGTTACAGGTCCGCCATGCATTGCCTATGCACGGAATGCGGTCGTCAGGGCCAGAAGTGCAAACAGGGATAATCTAGGCCATTTATGTCGAAGCGCGGCGATAGTCTGCAAAACAAGGGCAAACGCGGCAGCCGCCGTGCTGCGGCTGAACGCTCGGGCGCGGCATCGAAAAAGCGCAAGCCTTCCAAACGCAAACTGGCCAAGGCCAAGGGCGAGGAATCGCGCTGGTGGCGGTGGTCAAAGCGTATCGTCTTGTGGGGCGGTGGTGCAGCGGTGCTCGCGGTCCTGTTCCTGTTCGTTGCGGTCGGCTTTGCCGCGCGCGAAATGCCTAGCTTCTACCAGCTCAAGGCGACTCAGAATGCGCAGACTATCCTTGTTCGTGCGCGCGATGGCAGCGAAATCGTCGAGCTAGGCCCGAGCTTTGGCGAGTGGCTCGATTACGAAGAAATCCCGGACAATATGAAGAATGCAATGATCGCGGTGGAGGATCGCCGCTATTATTCGCATTATGGGATCGACCCAATCCGCCTGACCGGTGCGATTATCGAAGGATTGACCGGGGATGACCGGATTGGCGGCACCTCGACAATTACCCAGCAGCTGGCGCGAAACGTATTCCTCAATTCCAACCGCACGGTCGACCGCAAGGCGCGCGAGGCGGTGCTGGCCATGGCGCTTGAGTGGAAATTCTCCAAGGAACAGATCCTTGAGCTGTATCTGAACAAGGTGTATTTCGGCGGCGGCGCCTATGGCATCGACAGCGCCAGCCGCAAATTCTTCAGCCATCCGGCGAAGGAATTGAGCGTTGCTGAGGCCTCGATCATTGCCGGTCTGGTTAAGGCACCCAGCCGATATTCGCCCACCGCCGATGTGCAGAAGGCGGTCGACCGCGCGCAGACAGTGCTTCGCTTGATGAACGAACAGGGCTTTATCACTTCGCAAGAGGCTTCGGTCGATGTCAGCGCAGTCAACCTACGCAAACAGAACGGTCAGAATTCGGTGCGGTATTTCACCGATTGGGCGCTGCCTCAGCTCGATATCCTGCTGCCTGAAACCAACGCGCCGATCGAAGTTTGGACCACGCTCGATGTTGGGATGCAGCGCGCCGCGACCGCCTCAATCGAGGCCAATTCCCCTGACGGAGCGCAGGGCGCATTGGTCAGCCTGGATCGCGACGGTGCGATCCTCGCCATGGTTGGCGGTAAGGATTACGTCGAGACCAATTACAACCGCGCGACGAATGCCATGCGCCAGCCCGGCTCGTCGTGGAAATTGTTCGTCTATCTCGCTGCGCTTGAGGCGGGCTACACCCCTGATGACCAGGTCAAGGACGTGCCCGTGACAATTGACGGATGGAGCCCGCGCAATGCCAATGGGCGGAATGTCGGCGACACGACTTTGCGCGCGAGCTTCGCCTATTCGATCAACACCGTTGCGGCACAACTGGGCAATGAAGTCGGCTTCGGCACAGTGGCTTCGATGGCGCGGCGGTTTGGTGTCACGACACCGATCTCAACCTTCCCCTCCATGGTGCTGGGATCATCCGAGGTTCGCCTGATCGATATGACTCGCGCCTTTGCCGCCGTCTCGGCACGCGGGAAAGCGGTCGAGCCCTATGGTATTACCAAGGTGACCACCGCCGATGGCGAGACGCTCTACACCCACGAGAAGCGACGCGATACTATGCTAGTGCCTGACTACGTCGCCGCCGGGATCACCGATTTGCTGCAAACGGCGGTGGCGACCGGCACGGGCCGTGCGGCGCAAATTGGTCGACCGGTGGCGGGCAAAACCGGCACGACCAGCTCGAACAAGGATGGCTGGTTTGTTGGCTTTTCCTCGGGCATCACAACGGGCGTGTGGATGGGCCGCGACGATGCAAAGCGCGTCTCCGGCCTGCAGGGCGGGCGCGCTCCAGCCCAGGCCTTTGCTGCCTTTATGCGCTACGCAGTGAAGGATCGCCCGGTTGAGCAATTCGACACAGACTTGAATTTGCCCGAATGGCAGCTCGAACCGGATGACGAATTCATGTTCGGCGATCCGGACGATTACTACTTCATCGACGAGCAAGGCAATCTGATCGAGCCAGGCCGCGGCGAATCAGATGGTGAAACACCCTTCGATGTAGAAGGCGAAACCGTGCCTGCACCGGGTGCAGAGGAGCCTCCGCAGGCCGCCAGCGATGACTTCTTGGAGCAGGCGACGGGCCAGGACCTGCCGCCTGAACCGGCGCCGCAACTCCCCAGCCCTGAAGTGCCGCCCCCGCCACGTCAGGATCCCGGCCTTCGCGAAGGCTTTATCAGCATCGATTAACCGGTCTGACGCCGCAAAGAAAAAGGCGCCGCAGTTCCCTGCAGCGCCTTTTTTGTCTTTCCCTAAGGCGTTCGCTCCAAACGAGGCGCTTAACGCAGTCGTACCGGCAAATAGCGCGGCGGTTGGCCGCGCCGCTGAATGCGCAGCAGCAGAGCGTCGCGACCATTCGCTTCAGCCTCTGTCACTTGTGTAACCAAGTCCGCGGTTGAGGTGATCGCCTCATAATTGGCCGACAGGATAATGTCCCCTCGGCGCACGCCCTTACGACCCGCATCCGAGTTCTGGTCAACCGCGCCCACGACAACCCCGCTGATATCCTCATCGGCGCCAAGCTGACGCGCGATCTGAGGCGTTAGCTCGATGACCTGAACACCTAGCTTTTCCTCGATTGTGCCATCGGATTCTTCCGGCACCAACTCTTCTTCGGCATCGGGATCGAACATTTGCTGCTGGCGCAGCTCCTCTTCGGTCGGCCGCTTGCCGATGGTTGCGTTGACGGTGCGACGCTCACCCTCACGCAGTAATTCGATCGGAATGCGAGTGCCGGGTGCGATATTGGCGACCAGGAACGACAGCGTCTGTTCACTGGTCACGTCCTTACCGTCGATCTTGGTCACGATGTCGCCGGCGCGAATACCGGCCTCGTCGGCGGCGCGGCCTTCCTGCACCCGTTGGACGAACTCGCCGCGATTACGCGGCAGACCGAGCGAATCCGCCAAGTCATCGTCAATTGGCTGAATGCTGACACCCAGGAAGCCACGTTCAATCTCCTGGCCTGCCTTCAGCTGCTCAACGATCGGCGCGGCGATTTCAGCGGGAATGGCAAAGCCAATGCCCACGCTGCCACCGGAAGGTGAGAAAATCGCGTTGTTCACGCCGATCACATTGCCTTGCATGTCAAACAGCGGACCGCCCGAATTACCGCGATTGATGCTGGCATCGGTCTGGATATAGCGGTCATACGCCCCGCCCTGACCGGTGTTGCGTAGCACAGCCGAGACGATCCCGCTGGTTACTGTGCCACCGAGCCCGAATGGGTTGCCGATGGCAACCACCCAGTCGCCAACGCGGGCTTCGCTCGAATTGCCGAATTTCACGAAGGGGAAAGTACTGTTCGACTGGATCTTCAGAACCGCAAGGTCGGACGCGGCATCTGCACCGACCAGCTCCGCCTCATATTCCGTGCCATCCGGCATGGTAATGGTGATTTCTTCCAGCGTTGCCCGGTCGTTCGGGGCGACAACGTGGTTGTTGGTCACCACAAAACCATCAGCCGAAATAATGAAGCCTGAGCCGAGTGACTGCGCCTCGCGTGTCTGCGGCTGGGCCTGGCCACCGCCGCGGCGACGATTGAACAGGTCGGCAAACGGCGTACCTTGAAACGGATTGCGACTTTGCACCTCGACCCGCTGGCGGGTCGCGATGTTGACCACGGCTGGCTGCAATTGTTCTGTCAGGTCGGCGAAGCTCTCTGGCGCACCGGCGCGTGGAACAACCCTGTCCATGACACTTGAGTCGTTTTGCGCGACCTGTGCACCTGCCGGTTGGCCGGTGATCAATGAAACCGTTGCACCGCCAACCAGCAGTGCGCTTGTCAGTCCATAAACATACCGCACTTTGATCACGTCCTCTCGTTCCTCATTCTCAAATTTTGCTCGGCGCATCACCGAGACAGGGGCGCCGGAAGTCCCAGCAGTTACGGCTCCACCATGGCCCGAGACGCACTTAACGCAGTTTGAACGACAGATGTAGTCGGTCAGGCTCGGTCAGCGCTTCGTCGGCAGGCCTTTGCAAAACAAGGGCTTGCCGACTGTTTGAAATGGCGCGGCGTCAAGGCGCCCCGCGGAATTGGCGGAAATATTCGTTGTCTTCCGACAGGACCATGGAGCTCTCGCCATCACCATCGATAAAGGTGCGACGATAGCTCTCCATCCCGCGATAGAAATTGTAAAACTCAGGGTCCTTACCATAAGCAGCCGCATAGGTGTTGGCGGCATCCGCCTCCGCTTCGGCGCGAATGATCTGTGCATTCTTGCGGCCCTGTGCGCGAATCGTCGCGGCTTCTTCCTGCCGGTCTGACTGCATCCGGGTGAAGGCGGCCTGCAACGGCGTACCTTCGGGCAAGTCAGCGGCCTTGATCCGCACGTCGATGATCTGCGCGCCGTATTGGCGAGCCTGAGCATCGAGCGTGTCGCGAATATTAGTCATCGCATTACCGCGCTCGGCGGTCAGCAGGCTGGCAAAGGTACGTCGACCCAGTTCCTGACGCAGCACCGAGGTGAGGATCGGTGAAAGCTGCGAGCGCAGCCGTGTCTCGTCACCCGCCCGTTCAACCATCAGCCTTGGCTGAATGATACGGAAGCGGGCATAGGCGTTCACCTGAAGGCGTTGTTGATCGCTGGTCAGCACTTGCTGGTTGTCCATGTCCAGATCGAGCACGCGGCGCTCAACCAACTGCACCCGATCGTAGAACGGAATACGCCAGTAAAACCCTGCACCGGTCTGGCCGTAGGGTTGATCGGGCCGATAGATGTTGACGATCTTCTTCGGCTGTCCTGCGCTGATGATGACGGCTTGTTTGGTCTCAGGCACGACAAACAGGCTCGAGGCGACGCCGATCACCGCCACGGCAGCAGCGATGATGGCAAGTCGATAGTTCTGCCAGATGTTTTCCATAGCTATTGTCCTCCCTGCGCAGGTGCGGCAGGCGTCGCACCTCGGCGGCGCTGCAACTCATTGAGCGGCAGATAGGGTGTCACGCCATCCGATCCGATGATTGTCTTGTCCGTGTTGGCAAGCACCGCCTCCATGGTTTCGTAATAGAGCCTTCGCCTAGTCACTTCAGGCGCCAGGCGATACTCGCCGTATATCTGGTTGAACTCGGCGGCATCACCTTCTGCACGCGCCAGCAATTGCTGGGCATAGCGCCGTGCCTGGTTGATTTCCTGTTCAGCATTTTGCTGCGCGGCAAGTACGTCGTTAAACGCCTCAATCACTTGCTCAGGCGGGTCGGATTTGTCGATCTCGATACCTTGCACAGCAATCCCGGAGCCATAAGCATCAAGGATAGTCTGCATCCGGGTAAGGACGTTTTGTTCAATATCGGCACGGCCTTCGCCGCCAATAACTGTATCAAGTGTCTTTTCCGCGACTGAAGATCGCATGGCCGTTTCAGCTGCTTCCTGAACTGTTTCGATCGGCTCGGCCAGTTGGAACTGAAACAGCGTTAGGTCCTTGATATTCCAACGGATGAGATAGCTTAAATCGACGAGGTTTTGGTCCCCTGTCAGAATCAGCTTCTTCGGCACATCAACCGATCGAATTTCACTGACATCTTCCGCAGTAACCTGCTGTATTGGCCAAGGCAGGGTAAAATTGGTGCCGGGATTAAGTGTCTGCGCGTATTTTCCGCCAAACCATGTCACAACTGCTTGTTCGCGCGGCTGGATAAAATGC
>JBCBDF010000020.1:0-15642 GCA_038529875.1 Pseudomonadota bacterium
CACAAAGCCCCAGGCGTCCTGATATTCGCCCACATCAGTCACCGAGCCATCTGATACCGCAATCGTGTATTCCTCCACAGCGGTGTCCATCAGGTAACGGATCAATCCCGCGGGATCGCCGCCAGCCTTCTCGCGCACGGCAAGGAGGTTGGCCTCAGCAGCTTCCAACTGCGGCTCGATGTCGGCCGCAGGTTTGCCCGCTTCCAGAGCCGCAGAAACGGCCTCAAACGGCGCCGGGTCGAAGCCCAATTCTTCCAGGCCCGCTCGTTCAGAGGCATGGGTTTCGGACACAGGATGAAGCAGGTGCGGTGCCGCTGCTTGCGCCTCGCCAGCGCGATAGAGGGCCAGCCCAGCTGCGACGTGACCAGACATGAACGCCAGGCGCTCTGGCAGGGCGAGTTGGCCAGTCACTCCGCCTTCGCCTCCCTCACCAGCACCGCCTTCTCCAGCTTCTCCAGAGCCACCTTCGCCCGCTTCACCTGTTTGAGCAGCTTCGCCACCCTCGCCGCCGTCACCTGCCTCGCCGGCGCAGCCAGACAGTCCAGCCCCGGCCAATGCAGTTGCGAAGCCTAGCCCGGTCCAGATTTTGAGCGTCGATTTCATCGCGTTTCCTTCGCAGCAGATTCAGCCATATTCATAGCGACACGAGCTGCGCAGGCAATGGCGGAGAGACAGGGATTCGAACCCTGGGTACCCGTAAGGGCACAGTAGTTTTCGAGACTACCCCGTTCGACCACTCCGGCATCTCTCCGCGTCCCTGGTCTCACCAATATGCCGCGTCATAAAGACACGACAGGCGGTTTGGGAGCGCGCGCGTTAGCGCAGAGCCCCTTGCTTGCCAAGGGGGGATTCGCCGCAAAAGCGGTGATTTTCAGCCAAAATCTGGGGAGCGAATGCAGCGCAAGCTTGTTTTGCAGCTGCGAAGGTCCATATTCGGGCTATGGAAAGCGCTCAATTCTTCTCCAATCAGGCGGGCCGCACGATTACCGCGCCGCGCCAAATCCGCTCGCGGTTCGGCATCGGCCACGTGGTGCGCCACCGCCTGTTCGATTTTCGCGGAGTGGTGTTCGATATCGATCCGGTCTTCGCCAATAGCGAAGAGTGGTATGAATCCATTCCGGAAGACATCCGCCCGCGCCGCGACCAGCCATTTTACCACCTGCTCGCCGAAAATGACGATGCTAGCTATGTCGCCTACGTCAGCCAGCAGAACCTGCTGGACGATGCCGAAGGCGGCCCGGTTGACCATCCAACAGTCTCGCAATTGTTCGATGAGTTCAAGGATGGCCGCTATCAAATGCGTCGTTCCTTAACCCACTAGGGTCAACGGCATCCTGCACACACGATAACCAGCCGATAACCCTTGCTATGCTAAGTGCGATGGCATGGATCGGACCACGACCTATTTCCCCGGATCACCCGGAGACCCGCTGGAGCTGGCGCTAACGCGTGAGCTGAGGCGTGGTGAGCACGTCACTTGGCGCGGGAGGCAGATCGGGCGGCTTTCCGGCAAAAGCTTCGGCATCTACCTGTTTGCCATTCCCTGGACGGCTTTCGCGCTGTTCTGGACTACAATGGCGAGCTTCGGCGCATCCGAGATAACCAGTGGAGGCATCGGCTTACTGGCCTGGGCCTTCCCGCTGTTCGGTGTGCCGTTCATACTTATTGGATTGGTGATGCTGGGCGCGCCGTTCCTCCCGTGGATTCAGCGCGGTAAAGTGATCTACGCCGTGACCGATCAGCGCGTGCTAAGAATTGAAGTCGGGCGAAAGCTGACGATCAAGTCCCTTCCTGCGCGCGAGATCGGCATGATCAAGCGCGATGAGCGTAGGGATCGTACGGGGTCACTTAAGGTCGCCATCGGGATAACCACCGATAGCGATGGTGATAAATCGGTCGAATATTTCGACATTGGCGAAGTTGAAGACATTTTGGGCGCGCATGATGCGATCGCCGAACTTGGCGCGTCGGCGGCGTAAACCATCTAATTGACAGCTGCGAATGCTCGCGGAGCGCAACCTAGCTCTTCAATTTCCAGCCCGATTTGAGCACCATGTAAACCACGGTGCCCATAATTAGATTAAGCGCCAGCAGACCTAGCGCTGCCCATACGACCGCGCTGTCCGAACCAATATCGCTGCGACCCAGGAAACCATAACGGAAGCCTGAGATCACATAAAAGAACGGGTTGGCGCGGCTCACCGCCTGGAACGCGGGAGCAAGGTTATCGATCACGTAGAATGTTCCCGACAACAGCGACAGCGGCGCAATTACGAAATTGCTGATCGCCGCATTGTGATCGAACTTCTCAGCCCAGATCGATGTTGCGAGACCCAGGATTGCTAGCATCACCGCGCCCATCAGCCCGAACCAGATCACCGCCCACCAATGGGCAGGCGCCAGCGACACGCCCGGCCACAGCGCCATGGCGAGCGACACCGTAAGACCGACAGCCAGTGCACGCGTGACAGCCGCCATCACGATCCCGCTCATCAACTCTCCCGGGGACAGCGGCGGCATCAGCAAATCAATGATCGTCCCCTGAATCTTGCCAGAGAGCAGTGAAAACGAGGAATTGGCAAAGGCATTCTGCATCATGCCCATCACGATCAGGCCCGGCGCAACAAAGCTCGCAAAGCCCACGCCGAGCACTTCGCGTCCCTCGCGTCCCAAAGCGACGGTAAAAATCACCAGAAACAGCAAAGTTGTAACCGCGGGGGCCCAAACAGTCTGGGTCTGCACCTTGAGAAACCGGCGAACCTCCTTAATATAGAGGGACCACACGCCCACGCGGTTGATCCCTTTGATAACCGGGGTTCCACGTGGCGAAAACTGAGCGGCGGTGGGGCTGCCAGCGCTGTCAGATGACTTTCCCTGCAGGGTTGCGCTCGCATCGGCGCTGGTTTGTGCTTGATCGGCCATATCTGGTGCGGTTAGGGCGATGGTGGAGTGCATGCAAGGCCGCTCGGTTGCGTCCGTGAGCATGACAGTGGATGAGATTTGCAAGGGGCCTCATGCAAATGCAGTGGCGTCGCACGCGCATGACGCGATAAAGATGGAATGGAGTTTCAATGGCTTGGACCGATGAGCGCATAGCGACGCTCAAGAAATTATGGGAAGGCGGATCGACCGCCAGCCAAATCGCCGACGAATTGGGCGGGGTCAGCCGCAATGCCGTGATCGGCAAGGCGCACCGTCTGGGCCTGAAATCACGCCCCTCTCCCGTGAAAGCCAAAGAGAAAAAGAAACCCGCGAAGAAAGCGGAGGCTAAGCCCGTCGCCAAAAAAGCGGCGGCAAAAAGCGCGAAGCCAGCGGCGAAACCGGCGGCCAAGCAGGATGCAGCCCCAGCAGCAAGCGGCCCGCCATCCGGCAGCGGCGCTGCAAGCGGCATTCCTTCGCAGCCATTGCCCGATCCCCGGCCGGATCTGCCCAAGATTGTCTCGGTCGGCCCGGGAGGCTTTCTGCGTCAGGGCCCAGGCGACCAGCAACCGCCGATCCCGCCAGCCCCGCCGCGCCGCCTCGTACCAGCCAAGCCGAGCCCGGAGATTGCCGACAAGACCAGCCTGCTCGACCTGTCCGAGAAGGTGTGTCGCTGGCCGATGGGCCACCCAGGCGAGCCAGACTTTCACTTCTGCGGTGAAGCTGTAAACCCCGGCTTCCCATATTGCGTCGAACACTGCGGTCGGGCTTATCAGGCACAGCTGCCCCGCGGTGCGCGCAGACCCCCGCCGCCCCTGCCGTTTGGTGGCCCACGGGTTCGCTGAACCAATCCAGGAACATGAAGGCCCGCTGGTTCGTCCGGTGGGCCTTTTTCCTTCCCAGCCCTGACCTTGCCAAGACCGATTTTGAAACCGGAGTCCGATCATGCCCCTTTCGCTACACGCCGCCTATGTCCCCAGCGCCCTGCAAATGCTCGGCACCGGTCAGCACCTGATCAACAAGGCAGAGAAATGGTGCGAAGAAAAGGGCTGCGATCATGCCGATGGGATCGGTGCGCGTCTGATCGAAGACATGCTGCCGTTCACCTATCAGGTGAAGTGTATCGCCGAGCACACTCAGGGATCGATCGAGGGCATTCGCGCAGGCGTATACAGCCCGGACCTCAACCCACCGCCGACCTCGTTTGAAGAGTTGCGCGCGAAGCTCAGCAGTGCCCAGGCATTTATGGAGGGCCTGGATGAAACCGAAATGGAAAGCTGGATCGGTCAGGATATGCGGTTCGAGTTCAAGGGCCAGGGTATGGACTTCACAGCTGAGGACTTCCTGCTCAGCTTCAGCCAGCCGAACTTCTATTTTCACGCAGCGACCGCCTATGACATCCTGCGCATGCTCGGCGTTCAAGTCGGCAAGCGCGATTTCACCGGCGCTGTTCGCATCAGGGCCTGACGAGACCTCTCATGAAGACTTTCACGACTAGCGCGGTCGGGCTCGCCTGCCTTTTACTGCCTGCGGTAGCCCAAGCTGAAATCCCTGAGCCGGTGCGCGCCATGATTGATGCGGCTATAGAGAGCGGCGACCCAGCCAAGGTCGCAACAGTGATCGATCTCGCCAAGCAGACCAATCCTGATGACGCGGGCGAGCTTGATGCGATCCAGAGTCAGTTTAACGCCTCGCAAGCCGCCCAGGCCGAAGCCGAAGCGGCCATGGAAGAAGAGGCAATCCGCAGCGCGGGATTGTTCGACAACTGGTCCGGAAAAGGCGAGCTTGGCGCGTTCCGTTCAACGGGCAATTCCAGCAATACCGGTTTTACGGCCAGCATCTCTCTCAAACGCGAGGACGTGGATTGGACGCACAAACTGCGCGGACGCTCCGATTTTCAGCGCAGCAATGGCGTGACCACTCGCGAACGCTATTCACTCACTTACGAGCCCAATTACAACATCTCTGACAGACTATTCGTATACGGCCTCGCCCAGTATGAGCGCGACCGTTTTCAGGGCTTTTCCGGGCGCTATGCGGTGTCGGGCGGTATCGGTTACCAGATCATAGACGAGGCTGACCTACAACTCGCCGCAAAGATAGGTCCGGCCTATCGCGTTACTGAATTTGTGAGCGGCGATACTGAAAGTCGAATTGCGGGCTTGATCGGCGTCGATTTCGACTGGAGTATCACTGACCGACTGAAATTGACGCACGACACCAATGCGGTCGCGGAAACCGGGGGATCAGCGACGGTCATTATTGATTCGAGCAACACCAGCATCGACCTTGTAACCGGCCTCAACGCCAAGATCAGCGATAGCCTGACCACACGGTTCTCTTACGCGATCGAGTATGACAGCAACCCGCCTCCCGGTGCGGTCGGGACCGATACGCTTAGCCGGGTGACGCTGATCTACGACTTTTAAAGTCAAACATCTGGTTTACGTCAAAAAATGGCGGAAATTTACAAATATTTTCGCCGCCTGTAATACCCGTTCGCTAACTTGACGTACATAATTGGCGTTTCGGTACAATCATTCAATTTTCCAGAGTGTATTAGTATCGCCGACTCGCGTATCTATTTGCGAGTCTCAACAAAACTAAAAAAACAAAAACGCGGGTTCGCTTCCCAGCGCGCAGATCCCTGCGCGCAATTTAACGGAGTGCGAATAATGCCAGAACTTAGACAAATCGATCCTGACCTGATCGCTCACCCAGTGTTCGATCCAGCCATCCGCGACCTCGTCGTGCGTTGGCCGCTGCTAACCTATGTCGATATCCTGGTGGTTGTAGACCCAAGCATTGCTGTCGGTCCTTCGCCCACAGGCTTCGGAATTTCCCGAGTTATCGATCTGATCCGCACTACACGGATTGGCTGCATGCGGTTCCGCGTAGACATCGCGCAGCGCGGACTTGGCTCGCCATCGATCAATCCATCGCCATCAGCCACGCAGCCGAAATACAACAATTTCCGCTTCAACATGACCGATGGCGGCGATCACGTGATCGACAAGTACGAGCAAATCTGGTGCTTCGGGTTTGAGCCTGACAATAACGGCACGCTCAATGACGCGCCGGTCGAGGCGTCCGGCAATTTCCCTACGACGGATCCAGAGCTGGAAAAGCTCGACGAATGGATGACAGAGAAGAAGGGCGGCCTGTTTGGTACGGGCGACCACCACTACATTGGTGCCTCTATGTGCCACAAGATTCCGCGTCTTGGCACGATGCGACGCTGGACCAATGCCGATGGCGTTCCGCCACAGGGCAAGTTCAACGATCCGCTCGCACCCGATCGCATCGACACTCTACGTCCACCTTCCCCGGCCTTCGAGCCCGGTGCGCCGGGTGGGCCAGCGGCTCTGAGTAATACCCCAGAGCAAGGCGACCTGACGATCCAGCCGGTTCAGTGGGTCCCTGAAAACTCGGTTCAGTTGACGCTGTTCAAATGGAAACGCCGTCCGCATCAGGTCCTTTGCCACCCGACACTCGGCCCGATTGATGTCATGCCCGATCATGCGCATGAGGGGCTGTGCGTGGAAAGCCCGGACCTCAACGCGACGAAGAAGTTCAACAGTGATCCGGAATATCCCGATGCGATTAATGGCGGAGCAAAGCCCCGGCCCAAGGTCATCGCCTATGGCAGCAATCTCGGCGACCCTCCCTACAACTTCCAAAAAGGGCCTCAGCCAGCGCGCAGCCGCAACCCGATGATTGCGGTGTACGATGGCCACGGTGCCGGGGTTGGCCGGGTTGCAACAGACAGTACGTGGCACCACTGGATGGACGTCAATATCGACAATCTCGCCATTGCTGACAACAACGATTGGAAGAAGGTAAAACGCTACTTCCAAAACCTGGCCGTGTGGCTATGCCCACCTGGATATACGACGCGGTGCACACACCTGTCGATTGTGACCAGCCATTTCGAATATGTCGGCTTCCAGGAATACTATCTGAAGGCGCCGATATGCGAATTGGGCATAGCCCTGCGTGATCACCTGCGTCTGTTCTATGGCCCGTGCTGGGTGACACAGTACGTCACCTTCGTGCTGCGTGATTTCAAGCTGCTGAAGGAAGAGCTGCTGCCTGAAATCTTCGAAAAGATGCCCGAACTCGGCCTTGACGGCGAGCTGCTGGAAACCCTGGTTCTGGGCCATATGGTGCAGGCGACGATGGAGCCGGTGGACGCTATCAAGAACGGCGGTGTCGAGCTTGAAAAGCTCAAGGTTGAGCCGCTTCCCGAACCGGAGAAACTGTTCGCAGAGCCTGTGCAGGCTGCAGTGAAAGAATACACCGAGCTGTGCCGCAAGAAGTGCAATGAGGAATTGCGCGGACTGGATGCGATTTTCGGCTGATAGCGATTAGCTGAACCGAATGATCGAAGGGCCGCCGGGAGTTTTCTCGGCGGCCTTTTCTGTGCCCTACCGCTTCGCTGCTTGAGGGCACAAATACCCGCGCTTGGCGGCCTCAGCCAGTCGCTTCCAGCACCATGTTCGTCGGTGTTTCCGCTGCACGTTTAACAGTAAAAAAGCCCGCCTCTTCCAGCACTTGGGTTAGTCGCTTTTGCCCAGCCTGCGCGCCAAGCCCCAGCCCTACATCCTGACTGAGTGAATTGGGCGTGCATACGGTGGTCGAGAACGCATAGAATATTTGACCGAGCGGATTCATGTTCTCCGCCATGCTGTCACCCGCCATCGGTTCGACCAGCATGAATGTGCCGTCGTCAGACAAGCTTTCGCGCACGTGACGCGCCGCACCAACTGGATCGCCCATGTCGTGCAAGGCATCAAAGATGCACGCGAAGTCGAAACCGTCTCCGGGGTAATCCTGCGCGGTGGCGACCTCAAATTCGACATTCGTCAGCCCTGCCTCGCAGGCCTTGCGTTGCGCCTCTTCGATTGACGGTGCGTGGTAATCGATCCCGACAAAATGCGACTTTGGATAGGCCTGCGCCATCAGGATGGTGGATGACCCTTGCCCGCAACCTACGTCTGCGATCTTCGCGCCAGACACGAGTTTGTCTTTGACCCCGCCGAGTGCGGGAATCCAGTGATCGATCAAATTGGCCTGATAGCCGGGTCGGAAAAACCGGTCGGTCCCGCAAAACAGGCATTGTGAGTGATCGCCCCATGGGCGCCCTTTGCCTGAACGAAAGATCTCGACCGACTTTTCGTTCTCTTCGTATTGGGACACCACAGCCTGGATGAAACCCTGCATGCAAGCTGGCTGGCCTTCGCGGCCGAACACCAATGCCTGTTCTTCGCTCAGCGAAAATGTACCGTCATCTTCATGATAGGTCACGTAGCCCGCTGCACACACCGAACCGAGCCATTCATGCAGATATTTGCTATTCCGCCCGGTCTTTGCTGCAATCTGATCAAGGGTCATACGCCCCTCCCCGTCGATCGCATCGAAAAGGCCGGTCTGGTCACCGAGATAAGCCATGTACAAGCTGAGCGCTCCGGCAACATCGCCAATGACCTTGCCAGCCAGCGCTTCAAGTTTAGCCTCGTCCAAATCACTCATGTCGCTCTCCTCAAAAGGGAATTTCCGCGACCTGATCATTTATTGGTTTTGGCACGACTCCGCGCAGCCTCAGTGTATCACAATTTCCGCGCGAACCAGATCGTATGATGCGCGCCTTTGTTGTTCGGGCGCGAGCGCACGGTCCGCTCTTCAACTTGCAGGCGCGCCTCTTGCAACCTTTTGCGAAAGCCATGATCGGGCGCGGCAGACCACACGGCCAGAACGCCATCTGGCGTCAGCGCATCGCGGGCCTTGGCCAGGCCTGTGCGAGAATAGATGCGGTTGTTGTCGGCTCGCACCATACCGTCCGGGCCATTGTCGACATCGAGCAAGATCGCGTCGAACTTCTCGCACGTCCCGTCATTCGCATCGTCAATCAGCGCGGCGACATCGCAAATCGTGAGATCAAGGCGCGGGTCGGACAGGCTCTCGCCAGTCAGCTCCGCCATTGGCCCTTTTGCCCATTCGATGATCTTCTCGGAGATTTCCGCGACCACCGCTTGGCCGCCCCCGCCCATCCGCGCGAGCGCGGCACGATAGGTGAAGCCCATGCCGTACCCGCCGATCAGGATACGCGGATTGTCATGCGATAGACGGTCGAAGGTCAGCTCTGCCAACTGCTCCTCCGAAAAGCGCATGCGCGTGCTCATCAGCTCGTTGCGGCCCAGCACAATCATGAAATCGCGCCCGTGGCTGTAGAGTTCGAGCACTTCCCCATCGGGGATTTCGACAGTGTCTATGAGTTCGCGTTTCAGCATAGTTCCTACCTTACCTCACAACACACAAAGAGGGCCACCCGGATTGCTCCAAGCGGCCCCTCTCTCCTTGTGAGCTCCTGCGCAAGTAAGAGCCTTCGTCCACATGCGATGCGCCTGTGGCATGAGGTCCCCGTCTTCGCGGGGACTCACGCTTTGCTTAGTCCTTCAGGAAGTCCGGCATCGATGCTGGGCCGTCATTGCCCCCATCATTGCCACCCTTGTCGCCGCCGCCGTCACGATCACGGCCCCGGTCGCCTCTGGGACCACCACGGCCTCCGCGACGATCGCCGCCGCGACCACGGCCACCCTTATCACCGCGCGGTTCGCGAGGTGGGCGGGTGTCTTCCAGCTCTTCGCCGGTTTCCTGGTCAACAACGCGCATCGACAGGCGGACCTTGCCGCGATTGTCGATCTCGAGAACTTTGACCTTCACCTCCTGGCCTTCGGAAACAACGTCGGTGACTTTCTCAACGCGCTCATTCTTCATTTCGGAGACGTGGACGAGACCGTCCTTGCCGCCCATGAAGTTCACGAATGCTCCGAAATCAACGATGTTGACGACCTTGCCGTTGTAGATCTTGCCGACTTCGGCTTCTTCGACGATGCCTTCGATCCAGGCCTTTGCAGCCTCGATCTGAGCGCCGTCGGAAGACGAAATCTTGATCGTGCCTTCGTCGTCGATATCGACCTTCGCGCCGGTTTCAGCAACGATCTCGCGGATCACCTTGCCACCCGTGCCGATAACGTCGCGGATCTTCGACTTGTCGATCTGCATGGTTTCGATACGCGGTGCGTGCTTGCTGACTTCGCCGCGCGATGCACCGAGAGCTTCGGTCATCTTACCTAGGATGTGCGCACGACCGGCTTTCGCCTGCTCCAACGCCTGGGTCATGATTTCCTGCGTGATGCCGGCAACCTTGATGTCCATCTGCAGGCTGGTGATGCCCTCTTCCGAACCGGCCACCTTGAAGTCCATGTCGCCCAGGTGATCTTCATCACCCAGAATGTCGGACAGGACGGTGAAGTCTTCGCCTTCAAGGATGAGGCCCATCGCGATACCCGAAACCGGACGCTTCAGCGGAACGCCTGCATCCATCATCGACAGGCTTCCGCCACAAACGGTCGCCATCGAGCTCGAGCCGTTGGACTCGGTGATGTCGGACAGAACGCGGATGGTGTATGGGAAGTCCTCAACCGTTGGCAGCACAGGGTGCAGCGCGCGGTAGGCAAGCTTACCATGGCCGGTTTCGCGGCGGCTGGTAAAACCAAAGCGGCCAACTTCGCCGACCGAATAGGGCGGGAAGTTATAGTGCAGCATGAAGTTGTTGTACGAGAGGCCTTCCAGCCCATCGATCATCTGCTCAGCGTCTTTCGTGCCCAGCGTGGTGGTGCAGATTGCCTGCGTTTCACCGCGGGTGAACAGCGCCGAACCGTGCGTGCGTGGAAGCAGACCAACCATCGCCTCAATCGGGCGAACTTCGTCAGTCTTACGGCCATCGATGCGCTGACCATCCTTGAGGATCGCCTTGCGAACGATGTCGCTTTCCAGCTTTTTCACGAGCTTCAAAATGCCCATGTATTGCGCTGGATCGCTTTCCTCGAGATCAGCAAAGTGCTCACGCGCTTTGGCGCGGGCTGCGTTGACGGCGTCCTGACGGGCGCTTTTCTCGGTCAGCCTGTAAGCCGCTGCCATATCGTCGCCAATGGCGCCGCGCAGCTGCTCAAGAGCAGCCGACTTGTCTTCAACCGGATCGAGTTCCCACGGGTCTTTCGCAGCTTGTTCAGCGAGATCGATGATCGCGCCGATTACCTTGCGGCTTTCTTCGTGAGCGAACATCACCGCGCCGAGCATTTGCTCTTCGGTCAGTTCTTTCGCTTCAGATTCGACCATCATCACGGCGTCTTGCGTCGCAGCAACAACCAGGTCGAGATTGCCTTCATCACCCAGCGCGTCTGTGACGGTTGGGTTGAGGACGTATTCACCGTCATTGTTGTAGCCAACGCGAGCAGCGCCGATTGGGCCCATGAATGGCAGACCAGAGATGGTCAGCGCAGCGGAAGCTGCGATCATCGCCAGAATATCCGGCTCAGTTTCGCCGTCGTAAGACAGAACCTGGCAGATGACGTTGATTTCGTTGTAGAACCCTTCCGGGAACAGCGGACGGCACGGACGGTCAATCAGACGCGACGTTAGCGTCTCTTTTTCGGTCGCGCGGCCTTCACGCTTGAAGAAGCCACCCGGAATACGGCCAGCTGATGAGAATTTTTCTTGGTAGTGAACGGTCAGCGGGAAGAAATCCTGGCCTTCCTTCACGGATTTGGCGGCGGTGACTGCGCACAGCACCACGGTTTCGCCATAAGTGGCCAGAACGGCGCCGTCTGCTTGACGGGCAATCTGACCGGTTTCGAGGGTGAGGGTTTTGCCGCCCCACTCCAACGATACAGTTTTCTTGTCGAACATTGATTTTCCTTTTGAACCCGCATGGCGCCTTATTGCGCGGCGGGGCCTATGTTGTTTGGTCGCATCGCGGACGCAGAAACCGGTATCCACTTTCTGCTGCAATACTCCCAGCTCCGGGTAATCCGTCCCGGTCCGGTGTGGGGTCTTTTTTCTACCCCTTAGGCTGGGTCGCCGAATTGCGAACCTTGCCTGTTACTCGACCCCTTGTGGTGATCCCCCGCGAAGGCGGAGTTCTCGTGCGGCAGGGCGGAACTTTTCCGAACGAGGTCCCCGCCTTCGCGAGGACTCACGCATACAGAAAGCGGCCCGAAATCGAGCCGCTTCCCGAAACTGTTATTTCCGCAGACCCAGCTTCTGGATCAGGGCGTTATACCGCTCAACGTCTTTCTTCTTGAGATAGGCGAGCAGGTTACGACGCTTGTTGACCATCATCAGAAGGCCGCGGCGCGAATGGTTATCTTTATGATTGCCTTTAAAATGATCGGTCAGGTTGCGGATGCGCTGGGTCAGGATGGCTACCTGTACTTCCGGGCTTCCGGTGTCGCCCTTACCTTGGGCATTGTCCTTGATGATCTTGGCTTTTTCTTCGGCGGTAACCGACATAACAATCTCTCTTACTCAGCGACATCGGGAAGGTTGAAGCCCCGCACGATTTTGGTCGTGCCTCCAATAAGTTCCACCAACGCTACCGGCACATTGTCCAGCATCGCGCAGTAAAGCCCATCGCTTTGGGGCAGTTCAGACAGGACCCGGCCCTGGCGGACCGCCTGCGCGCTAGTCTGATCGAGAATTAAGGCCGGGATGTCGTCCAGCCCCGCCTCGAGCGGCAGGAGAAGGTCTTTAAGTGGCGCGCCATTACCAATCTCATTGAGATTGTCCAGCGAAATCGCTTGATTTTCGGTGAACGGACCTGCCTTTGTGCGACGTAAATAGGTAACGTGGCCAACAGTTCCAAGGGCGCGGGCGATATCGCGCGCAAGGCTTCGGATATATGTGCCCTTCGAGACATGGGCGGTCAGGGTGATTGAACCGAGTTCATCGTCACCCTGAACTTGGTTCAGGGTCCATCCCCGATCCTTATCTTCTGGGTTTGAGCTTGCGATGGATGCTGAAACAAGTTCAGCATGACCAAGTGTGAGTGCGTGCACGGTGACAGCTCGCTTCTTCAGCTCAACCTGCTCGCCTGCCCGCGCCCGGTCATAGGCGCGCTTGCCATCCACTTTCAGTGCGGAATAAGCTGGCGGCACTTGCTCAATTGGGCCGGTGAATTGAGACAACACCGTCTCGATTTGCGTACGCGACGGCATGACGTCGCTACGATCGACCACTTCACCCTCCGTATCGAGTGTGTCGGTCTCCTCGCCGAACCTAATCGTGAAATCGTAGATCTTGCTTGCATCCAGCATTCGCCCAGCAAGCTTGGTCGCCTCGCCCAAAGCAATTGGCAACACGCCTTCCGCCAGCGGATCTAGGGTTCCGCCATGCCCAACTTTGGTCTTAGCATAGCCGCCTTCGCGCAGGTTCCGCTTTACCGCCGCAACCGCCTGCGTTGAGCCCAGCCCGCGCGGTTTATCGAGGATGAGCCAGCCATGGGGTGGTGCATGCGTCATTGTCCGCGCGCTCTAGGCGGCGCGTACCAGCGCGTCCAGCCTACGCATTAGTCCCGATATCGATGGGCAATTTGACATAACCGCCCTGTGGCAGGTTGCGACCCATGAAACTGATCATCCATCCCGGCCTGCACAAAACCGGCTCGACATATCTCCAGCATACCCTCAACGACAATCACGAGGCGCTGGCGGCGCGCGGCGTCTATTACCAGCATCAGGATGGTTATCCCGCCCACCACTATGCAGCCTGGCGTGTCTTGGCCGGCGACCCGCAGCCGCTAGTCGAGATGGTTGCCGAAGCACGCGCGGCGCAATGCGATACACTTATCTTCTCATCGGAGGACCTGGAGGGCGCGCTGTTCGATGATCGCCCGATAACCGCAATAGAAGAAGCGGCCTACCAAGCTGAGATCGGTAAAACTGAATGGCACGTCGTCTTGCGCGAGCCAGGTGCCTGCTTCGCCAGCCTGTTCGCGCAATTGCAGCACCATGTCTATGTCGACGCGTTCCAGTTGTTCTACGATGCGATGCGGCGCGGCTTCGTGCATATGGCGGCGCCCATGCCGAATGCTGGCACGCCCTATTGGTATTACTGCTTCGATCATCTCACCGACCTCGATCGGTTGGAAGCGCGCAGCAAAAGCCGCGTTGTCGCCCATGACTTTGCCGCAAAAGACCCCTTCCCCGGTGCCGGGATATTGCGCCATTTAGGCGTGCTCGATGCGCTCGGAGAGCTAGCGGGGAACGAGGCGCGCAATGCCCGGCCGGAGCGCAATGACATCATTCGCGGGTTTGTGTCGCGCGTCGCCGAGGCCGTTCCCGAAGACGAGGACCAAGAGAGCATCTTGGATGGTTTTCTCGCCTGCCTGGAGAACGGGTTGGATAACACCCCAACCTATGCGGAGATTATTGGCAAACGCTTTGTCGACAGCCATCGCAGCGCGCTTGTGAAGCACGCACTAGTCCCGGCGTAAGCTGCTGGGTTTAGGCGAAGGTTTGCTTCATCGGCTCTTCCGGGTCCGCACCGCCGAGTGAGAATTCCGGCACCTTACCATAGACGAGCTTGTTCATGACCAGCGCCGTCAGGATCGAGAGGAGTAGCGTCACCGCCATGCCGTGAATGTAATGCGCGGGCTCCCAAACCATGCTCCAGAAGCCATAGAAGGCCACACCAGTGACCACACCGATCATCGCCGCACCCGCCTTCACATTCTTGAATAGCAGACAGACGACAAAAGCGCTGAGGATCGGCATGGAAAGCAGGCCATAGAGTTCCTGCACGGTGTTGATCAGACTCTCCTGACTGGCGAAGAATGGGACCAGCAAGAGCGCCAAGACAGACATCGCAATCGAGACAATCGCGCTCAGTTTCGCCACTGACGTTGGGCGGTCGACATAGGCCTCATGAATATCGCACACATAAAGCGCGGCAGACGCGTTGAGGATCGAATTGAAGGTCGTGAGTACGGCTGCTGCCAGCGCCGCCGCAAACGCGCCAGACAGCCATACAGGCAGCACATCGCCGACAATCCTGCCATAGGCGGCATCGCCGATATCTCCATAGAGCTTGTAAGAGACGATCCCCGGGATCACGACGATGGCTGGGACGATCAGTAGGCGAATTCCAGCAGCGGTCAGCACACCCTTCTGCGCCTCCTTGATATCAGGTGCGGCCATCGCGCGCTGCGTGATCGTCTGATTGGTCGACCAATAGAATGTCTGGATGAAGATCATGCCCGTCAGCAAAGTGTGCCACGGGATCGGGCTGTCATCGCCGCCGATCAGGGTCAGACGGTCGGCCGGAATACCGGTGAGGTCAAAGTCGATGGCTTGCAGTGCGAGCAATACCACCAGCAAGGCAAGAGCCAGGATCAAAACGCCTGAGTACGTGTCGGACACAGCCACAGCGCGCAGGCCGCCGAATATCGCGTAGGCCGCGCCAACGGCGGCGAGGATCACGGCCACGATCAGCAGATTGTCGAGCCCCGTATCCAGTCCCACCATCGAAAGTAGGAACAGCGAGCCACCATAAAGGATCGCGGGCAGGAAAATGAACAGATTGCCGAACAGGAACAGCACGCTGATCAGTGCGCGAATGTTTTTGTCGTTATACTTCTTCTGCAACAGTTCGGTCGTGGTTGTGCAATCGTTCTTGTAATAGACCGGCAGGAACACGAAGGTGAGGATCAGCAGGCCTGCCACCGCGGCAAATTCCCACCATGCGAGCAACGCCATCTGGTTGCCATTCATCCCGATCAGCTGATCGGTCGATAGGTTGGTGAGCGTGATCGACCCGGCGATGAAATACCATTTGAGGCCGCCGCTTGCGAGGAAATAGTCCTTCTCGCTTGAATGCCCCTCG
>JBCBDF010000021.1:0-15211 GCA_038529875.1 Pseudomonadota bacterium
AAGCAGGCGATCTGGTGCGCACGGCAGACGCAGGATACCAGCCCGTCAAAGCGGTAAGGCCAATGAAAATTGGCGCGTGCTTGATGCGCGCTTGCACGTAATCGGCACGCCTGTGTCCGATGATGTGATGCTGTTTGAAGAGGCTGACGAAAGCTTTGGCGTAGGCACAGGCCTGACCGCGCAGGAAGACTGGCTGGTGATCGCTAGCGGCGACAACGAGACCAGCGAAGTGCGTCTGGTGCGCGCCGACAATCCGACTGGCGAGCAGATATTGGTGAAGCCGCGCGAGAAAGGCGTCGAATACAGTGTCGATGTGCGAGACGGCGAGATCTTCATCTGGACCAATGATGAGCACATCAATTTCCGGCTGGCCAAGGCGAGCATCGACGCGCCAGGCGAATGGGAGACCGTTATCGCTGGGTCGGACGAGTTTTACCTCACCGGCTTCGAGCTGTTCAAAGACTTCTTCGTCACCGAAGGGCGCCTCAACGGATTGGATCAGATCCAACTGCGGCAATATGATGTGCCGGGCGAGATAAAGCCGATTTCCTTCCCTGAGGCGAGCTACAATGCCGGCCTGTCCAACAATCCCGAATACGACGTGTCGAAATTGCGGCTGGCCTATGAGAGCATGGTCACGCCGGATTCGGTCTATGATTACGATGTTGCGAGCGCGTCGCTCGAACTGCTCAAGCAGCAGGAAATCCCGAGCGGCTATGACGCCTCGCTCTACACCACCGAGCGGATCGAAATCGAAGCGCGCGACGGCACGATGGTCCCGGTCAGCGTGGTGATGCGCAAGGATCGGCCCGCAGGCGGCCCAATGCATCTCTATGCCTATGCCTCCTACGGCTATGCCGTGCCGCCGGGCTTTTCGACCACACGGCTGAGCCTTGTCGATCGCGGCTTTGCCTACGGCATTGTCCATGCGCGCGGCGGCGATGATCTTGGGCGGCGCTGGTATCTCCAAGGCAAGCTTTTTGAGCGCACCAACACCTTCAATGATTTCGTCGATGCGGGCCGCGCTTTGATCGCAAAGGGCTATACCGCCGAGGGTAAGGTAACCGCCAGCGGCGGCTCAGCCGGAGGCGAGCTGATGGGCGCGATCGTCAATCAGGACCCATCGCAATATGGCGCTGTGGTCAGCCACGTACCGTTTGTCGATGTGCTCAACACGATGCTGGATGACAGCCTGCCGCTGACGCCGGGCGAATGGCAGGAATGGGGCAATCCGATCAGTAGCAAGGAAGCGTTCGCGTACATCCTGCACTACTCGCCCTACGATCAGGTGAGCGCACAGAACTATCCGCCAATGCTGGTCACTGCGGGCCTCAATGATCCGCGCGTTACCTATTGGGAACCGGCGAAATGGGTCGCCAAGCTGCGCGACACCAAGACCGATGACAATATGCTGCTGCTCAAGACCAATATGGGTGCAGGGCATGGCGGCAAATCGGGCCGCTGGAACTCTCTCTATGAGACGGCTGAGGAGTTCGCCTTCATCCTGTGGCAGATGGGTATGACAGGTGAGGATGACAGCGAGGCCGGGGATTGATTGCATGGCTGAGAGCGCAAGGGTGGCTGACGGGCGCGGTTATCTTATGCGCCGTAATCGGGTCATTGCTTGAATGGTTTTGGCCCCTTCCGGACGGCGGAGCAGCCTATTGGCTGTTCGGACTGTTTGGGGTGGCGTTGACCATGATCACGATCTTCGTCACCAGGAATTGGTGGCTGATACTGTGTCTGCCATTTATCCTTTGGCCGATGGCCGTAGCTCTTTTCATTGAGCTGTACCTGCTGCTTGGCGGCGACATGGGACCGATTGGATTCTGAACCGGCATGACCGCACGCTTCACCCGCACATTCACCGCCGCGCCCGAGAACATTGACGAGCTTGGCCATGTCAACAATTCGGTCTGGGTCCAGTGGATTCAGGATTTGGCGACGTCGCATTGGGAGGCTGCGGCTGATCCGGCGCATGTCGAGGCGTTCTTCTGGGTCGTGATCCGGCATGAGATCGATTATCGCGGCAATATCGCCGAGGGCGAGAGCGCCGAGGGCACGACCTGGATTCCCGATGGAGCCAAGGGCGCAAAGTCCGACCGGCTCGTCGAATTTCGCGATGAGGCGGGCAAAGTGCTCGTCTCTGCGCGCACAACCTGGGCCATGCTGGAGCGCGCGACCCAGCGGCTTGCCCGCGTCCGGCCAGAAGTGATGGCCCCCTTTCAATCAAGCGAGAATTCATGACCAGTCTATTGTTCCAGCCGCTCTCCCTGCCCAACGGGTCGACCATCCCGAACCGGATTTGCAAGGCGGCGATGGAGGAAAACCTCGCGGTGCAGCCCGGTCAATATCCGGGCGAGAAACTGTTCAACCTTTATCGCCAGTGGGCGGATGGGCGCGCCGGCCTGATCCTGTCGGGCAATGTCATGGTCGACCCATCGGCGCTGACTGGCCCGGGCGCAGTAGTGCTACAAAAGGCAACCGATCTTACGCCGTTTCGCAAATGGGCGGAGCTTGGCAAGGCAGGCGGCGGGCAGTTCTGGCTCCAGATCAGCCATCCCGGTCGCCAGCTCTACAAGAGTATGGGCGAGACCGCAGTTTCGCCCTCGGGGGTCGAGCTCAACCTTGGCAAATTCTCGTCCCTGTTTGCGCCGGTCCGCGCGCTGGAAGCGGGAGAGATCACCGCGATCATCACGCGTTTTGCCGATACGGCTGAGGCCGCCGAGGAGGCGGGTTTTGATGGCGTGCAAATCCATGGTGCGCATGGATACCTCGTCAGCCAATTCCTCTCGCCGCTGACCAACCAACGCGATGATCGTTGGGGCGGAAGCCTGGAGAACCGCGCGCGCTTCCTGATGGAAATAGTCACTGCCGTTCGTGCCCGCGTTGGTGCCAGGTTTGGGGTAGGGATCAAGTTGAACTCCGCCGATTTCCAGCGCGGCGGGTTCGAATTCGAGGATGCGCGCCAAGTCGTCGAATGGCTTGACGGCAAGGGTGTGGATTTTGTCGAGCTGTCGGGCGGTTCCTATGAAAGCCCAGCAATGCAGGGCAATCCGCAGGAAGAGGAAGTGGGCCAGCAATCCTCGACCGAAAAGCGCGAGGCCTACTTTGTCGATTTCGCGCGCGACATTGCCAAGGTTGCGAGCATGCCGATCATGGTGACCGGCGGGATAACCAAGCTGGAAGTGGCCGACGCGGCTCTGGAGCATGATGAGAACGGCTTTGGCGTGGAGATACTCGGGATCGCGCGTGCTTTGGCGGCGGACCCGGCATTGCCAAAGCATTGGCAGGCTGAGCAGAACCGCAATGTGGAGCTGCCCGAGGCGAAGTGGTCGAACGAAACGCTGAAAGCGCTGGCGACCATGGCGCTGACCAAGGCTCAGCTTGAACGCATGGCCAAGGGCAAGGCGCCGGGCGATGGCGGCCTCCCGTTCGTTGCATTTGTGGGCGATCAGGTCCGCGCAGCCAAGCGGGCGAAGAAATATCGGCAGTGGCGCGCGGCCATCTAGGCTTTTGTAAAACGGCGGCAACCGCCCTTTTGATAGGATCTATGGAACTTCACCGCGCTCGCCGCGGGCAAAACTTTGCTATGGTCCCTACAGAAGTTACCAGCGCAGCCCCGCCGAAATCGCATAATCGCAAGGCCTTAATGGGGCCGGGCGATGAGCGAATCTGAAAGGCGGAAATTTGCTGCGCGATTTGTCACTAATTCGTCGCAAACCAGTCATAGTAGCGTCTCGGATCGGTAAAGATCGGGGAATTCAATGACACGTAACGTTTCACTCATCGCACTTGCTGGCGCTTTGGCTGTCACAACTCCGGCAAGCGCTCAGGACAGCAGCGATCTGCGCGAAGAAATGGCGCAAATGCGCGAGCAGATGGCGGCGATGGCCGCGCGGATCGACCAGCTCGAAGGGGAGCTGGAAGAGGTCGAATCTGAGGCAGAGGCCGCTAGCACGCAGGCCAGCACTGCTTCGCAGACTGCGGAAAGCGCAGTAGCAGCGGTTGAAGAAAACAAAGGTCCAGCGATTGCCTTCAAAGGCGCGCCCGAGATCAAGGGCGATGATGGCTGGAGCTTCAAGCCACGTGGCCGCCTGCAATATGATGCCGGGTTCACATCTGCGCCATCATCAACGGGCGCGTCCGATGGCTTTGGCAATGAGGCCCGCAGGGCTCGCCTGGGCGTCTCTGGCGATATGCCCGGTGGTTTCGGCTATAAATTCGAAGTCGATTTTGCCGGTAGCGATGTCACCGTTACCGACGCGCTCATCTCCTACAAGGCAGGTGACACGAAGATAAGCGCTGGCCAATTCAACAATTTCCAATCGCTCGAAGAGCTCACCTCCAGCTTGCACACCTCCTTTATCGAGCGTGCCGCTTTCACCGATGCATTCGGATTTGAACGCCGCGTTGGACTGGGTGCTGAGTTCAAAGGCAAGGGCGTGATGGTTCAGGCAGGCGTCTTTGGCGACAATATGGACGATCTCTCAAACCAGAACTGGGGCGCCGATGCCCGCGTTGTCATCAATCCGGATATTGGCGACGCCACGCTGCATTTGGGCGGATCGGTTCACTACGCCGATTTGGAAAGCGGCGAGACAGTGCGTTATCGCCAGCGGCCTCTGGTTCACTTCACCTCGGAGCGGTTCATCAACACCGGCACGCTCGATGCGAGCAGCGAATTCGGGCTGGGCCTCGAAGGCGCTTTCATTTCGGGGCGGTGGCACGCCGCGGCCGAAGGGTACTGGCAAAATCTCGAAATGCCGGTCGGCATGGACGATCCGAGCTTCTTTGGCGGTTATGCCGAAGTCGGCTATTTCCTGACCCAAGGCGATACGCGCGGCTATAAGAGCGGTAAGTTCGACCGCACGAAGCCAGCCAACCCGGTTGGCGAAGGCGGTATGGGCTCGCTGCAGTTGAACCTGCGCTATGATCACCTCGACCTCAGCGATGGTGCGGTCATCGGCGGGACGCAGGACGGTTACTTCGTCTCGCTCGTGTGGAAGCCGACCGACTACACCATGCTGCTCGCGAATTATGGCAGGTTGCAATATGATGATGCGGTCTTCCCGACCGCGACTGGCGACACATCTTACGGCGTCGATTCATTTGGCGTGCGCGCCCAAATCGACTTTTGATTGCTCAAGCGGCGGCTTGTCACAGGCCTGTCACAAGGTCTGCATAAGCCGCCATCAATATCACTGATCAAGGATCATTCTGATGAAACTGACCAAAACAATTGCATTCACTCTCATGGCTTCGGTCGCGGTTGCAGGCTGCAGCGAAGGCGCCGGTGGCGGCACGCGCGATTCCATCCGTGCTGTCGGCTCTTCAACCGTTTACCCGTTTGCCAAGCAGGTCGCGGAAAGCTTCGCCCGTTCGAACCCTGATTACAAATCGCCGCTGATCGAATCGACCGGTTCTGGCGGCGGCATCAAGCTGTTCTGCCGCGGCGAAGGCCCGGACACGCCTGACATGGTCAATGCATCGCGCCGGATGAAAGCCAGCGAATTTGAAACCTGCGTATCAAACGGCGTGAACGACATCATCGAGCTGCAGGTCGGCCTTGACGGGATCGCCTTTGCCTCTGCGCAGAACGGCATCTCGTTGAACCTCTCACCAAAGATCGTTTACGAAGCGCTCGCAAAGAGCCCGTATGGCGGCGAACAAACCGCGCAGACCTGGGCCGATGTCGACCCATCGCTGCCGGCTGAGCCGATTCTGGTATACGGTCCGCCATCGACCTCCGGCACGCGCGACGCGCTGAAGGAACTCGTTCTCGAGGCAGGCTGTAAGAGCAATCCTGAAATGTCGGCGCTCAAGGATGAAGACGAAGATCGCTATGACCAGGTGTGCACCGAAGTGCGCTCTGACGGGATGTATGTCGACCAGAGCGAGCAGGATAACCTGATCGTGCAGAAGATCGAGAACGATCCCGGCGCGGTTGGCGTGTTCGGCTTCTCCTATCTCGAAGAGAACGCTGACAAGGTGAAGGGTCTGCCGATGAACGAAGTCGACCCAACCTATGACAACATTGCGAGCTTCGCCTATCCTGGCGCGCGTCCGCTCTATGTCTACGTCAAGAAGTCGCACATGAGCGCGATTCCCGGCCTCGACCTTTATCTTGCCGAGTGGGTGAAGAACTGGGCGCCTGAAGGCCCGCTGGCCGATATTGGCCTGGTGTCTTCACCAGCCGACGTGATGGCCGCCAACGAAGCCAAGGTTAGCGATCAGATCACTTTGACCATGGCCGATCTCGAAGCACCTGCTGCCGAGTAATTTAGCCAGACCTTACTGAGGAGTGGGCTCAGGTCGGATCGGCCTGAGCCTGCCCTTATAGTGCACCAGACTTCCAATCACCGGCGGTGCGATCGAAACGTCGAACGTGAAATCGCCGCCTTCTACACCTTCGCTCGCCTTCACCTGAGGCGCGAGGGTGAGCGCATGTGATGCGCGAGAGAATTGCAGAAAAGCGCAACTTTGCCCGAATTGCGAAAGTCTGTTTCCGTCTCAATTGCGGTCACTAGCCCATTTTGCTCCTGCTCCGAAAATGAGAGTCGGTTGTTGACTTCATCCGAAACGTGTCTATATTTTGATAATTATCGAATTATTGGAGCGATAAATGCAACCCGACCGTGTGATCCGCGCCTTGTCCGCACTGGCTCAGGAACACCGCCTCGCCGCATTTCGCCTGCTGGTGCAAGCTGGTGAAAACGGCGTTGCTGCTGGCGTGCTGGCAGAGAAGCTCGACGTCCCGCCTTCCTCGATGAGCTTTCACTTGGCGCAACTCGCCAACGCTGGATTGGTCAGCCAGCGACGAGAGAGCCGCTCGATCATCTATTCGGCAGATTACGCCGCGATGACCGGGCTGATGGAATACCTGACCGAAAACTGCTGCGGCGGCGTATCCTGTTCCAATGATGCCTCGCCTCTCACTGAACCCAAGAGAAAGAGCGCCTGATGAAACGTTTTCATATGCATGCCGTCGTGACCGACATCGACAATTCGATTGCCTTCTATTCAAAATTGTTCGGTGCCGAACCCGCCGTGGTGAAAGCCGACTATGCCAAGTGGATGCTCGACGATCCGCGCATCAACTTCGCCATCTCTGTGCGAGAGGATGCCGCAAAGGGGATCGAGCATGTCGGCCTTCAGGCTGATGACAGGGCCGAACTGGCAGAGGTCTACGACCGCCTAAAGGCTGCCGACCGACCAGTGTTGGAAGAGGGCGCAACCACCTGCTGCTATGCGCAGTCGGAGAAGAGCTGGATAGCCGATCCCGATGGCGTGGTATGGGAGGCTTTCCTGACTGATGGCGAAAGCACGACTTACGGCGGCAGCCGCGACGTCAGCCAGCTTGTCTCCGCCAATGCAGCCTCAGATGCGTGTTGTGCGCCCCAGATGGCACCTACGAAGGCATCTTGCTGCTGACGTTCAGGTATTGAACTATCCACCTCTGGCTCCGCCGACGGCGAGCCTCAGGCGGATCGCTTTAGCACGCAAAACAACGCACAAATGGACGCGAGGCCTATTAACACGACCACGACAATTGCTGCTGCCGATGTACGCGCAGCGGGACTTGGCTTGTTCGAGAAATGGCTGTCGGTCTGGGTCGGCGCAGCGATCCTTACAGGGATCGCCCTCGGGAATATTGCGCCGAATGCCTTCGCATCATTAGCATCGGTTGAATATGCCTCGGTCAATCTCGTGGTCGCGGTGCTGATCTGGGCGATGATTTTCCCGATGATGGTCGCGGTCGATTTCGGGGCGGTGCGCCGCGTCGGCGATACGCCCAAGGGGTTGATCATTACGCTGGTGGTCAATTGGCTAATTAAGCCCTTTACAATGGCAGCGCTCGGCGTGCTGTTCTTCGAAGTCGTGTTTGCCGATCTGATTGCACCGGCAGACGCACAGCAATACATCGCGGGCTTGATCCTGCTCGGTGCGGCACCCTGCACAGCGATGGTGTTTGTCTGGTCGCAACTGACAAAAGGCGATCCGGCTTACACACTGGTGCAGGTCGCGGCGAACGATCTCATCATGATCGTCGCCTTCGCACCAATTGTCGCGCTACTCCTCGGCGTGACGGACATCTCCGTGCCGTGGGAGACGCTATTGCTCTCAGTCGGGCTCTACGTCGTCATACCGCTCGCTGCGGGTGCATTTGTCCGCAACCGCTTGCTTGCCAGCCACAATGGCGACGAAGGCGCGGTGTCCGACTTCACTGGACGCATCAAGCCGCTCTCGATCATCGGCCTGCTGCTGACCGTGCTGCTGCTGTTCGGCTTTCAGGCCGAGACCATCGTTTCGCGTCCGCTGCTGATCGCGCTCATCGCCGTGCCGATTATCGTCCAGAGCTACGGAATCTTCTTCTTGGCCTATGGTGCGGCGAAGGCGTGGAAGGTTCCGCACGCAGTGGCAGCACCATGTGCGCTCATAGGCACATCCAACTTCTTTGAGTTGGCCGTCGCGGTTGGCATCGGTTTGTTCGGGCTAGGCAGCGGCGCGGCGCTGGCGACGGTCGTGGGCGTACTGGTCGAGGTGCCCGTGATGTTATCGTTAGTGGCGATCGCTAACCGGACGAGGGGCAACTTCTCGTCTGGGTAAGCCGAAAGCAGGCCATCAGCTAACCACCCCAGCTGCTGCCCGCCTACAGCGGATTGCCGTCCTGATCGCGGAAGATTTCGCGCCGCCCGACATGGTTGGCAGGGCCGACCAGCCCTTCGCCTTCCATCCGTTCGATCCATTTCGCTGCGGTGTTATAGCCGACGCCCATCTGGCGTTGCAGCCATGATCCGCTGGCCTTTTGCGCTTCGAATACGGCCTGACAGGCCTGGCGATATTTGCGCTCTGCTGGATCGTCGCTGGCGGTCATTTCGTCGTCGAAGGCGAAGCCGCTGCCATCTTCGGGTTCTTCGGTGACAGCGTCGACATATTCAGGCTTGCCCTGCGCGCGCCAGTAATCGGCGACCGATTCCACTTCCTCGTCAGACACGAACGGCCCGTGCACGCGCACCATCGCGCCGGTATTGGGCTTGTAGAGCATGTCGCCTTTACCCAGCAGCTGCTCTGCGCCTTGCTCGCCTAGGATGGTGCGGCTGTCGATGCGGCTCGTCACTTTGAAACTGATCCGGGTCGGCAGGTTGGCCTTGATCACGCCGGTGATGACATCGACCGACGGGCGCTGTGTCGCCATGATCAGGTGGATACCGGCCGCGCGCGATTTCTGGCTGAGGCGCTGGATCAGCACTTCGATTTCCTTGCCGACGGTCACCATCAAATCGGCGAGTTCGTCGACGATCAGCACGATCTGCGGCAGTGGTTCGTAATCGAGCTGTTCTTCCTCATACAGCTCTTCGCCGGTTTCGGGATCGAAGCCGGTCTGCACCCGGCGGCCCAGCGGCTTGCCCTTGGCGGCGGCGGAAACCTTGTCGTTGAAACTGGCGATGTTGCGCGAGTTCACACTCGACATCATGCGATAGCGCCGCTCCATTTCCTCGACCGCCCATTTCAGTGCGCGCACGGACTTGTGCGGCTCTGTCACCACGGGTGAGAGCAGGTGCGGAATATCGTCATAGCTCGCCAGTTCCAGAACCTTGGGATCGATCAGGATCATCCGGCATTCGGCGGGCGTAAAGCGGTAAAGCAGGCTGAGGATGATGCAGTTGAGGCCAACCGACTTACCCGAGCCTGTGGTGCCTGCGACGAGCAGGTGAGGCATGGCGGCAAGGTCGGCCACTATTGGCTCGCCGGCAATATCCTTGCCGAGGATGATCGGCAGGCTGCCCTTGCTTTCGGCAAAGTCGGCACAGGCGGCGAGCTCTTTCAGCATCACCATCTGGCGGTCGGTATTGGGCAATTCGATGCCCATCACCGTCTTGCCCGGAATGGGGGAGACGCGCGCGGATATGGCTGACATGTTGCGGGCGATATCTTCGGCCAAGCCGACGACGCGGCTCGCCTTGATGCCGGGTGCTGGCTCCAGTTCGTACATGGTCACGACCGGGCCGGTGCGAACCGCAGTGATCTCGCCCTTGACGTTGAAATCATCGAGCACGTTTTCGAGCAGGCGGGCATTGCGTTCCAGCGCGAGCTTATCGAGCTTGGGCGCGGTATCCTCCGGTGGATTGGCCAGCAGGTCGAGGCTCGGCAGATTGTAATCGGCAAACATGTCGCGCTGCTTGGTCTTGGCCATGCTTGCGCGCTTGGGCGGGGCAGACGGATCGGTAATTTCGGGTGCGCGGCGCGGGTTCGGCTCCGGGATGATTTCGGCCGTTTCCTTGGCCTTCGGTTTGGCTTTCTTACCCTCGGATGATCCGGGCAGCGGCAGTGTAGCCGTTTTCGGCAAAGCCGATACGCCAGGAATGCGCGAGAGCACTTTTTCGCGCACGAAATTGGGCAGTGTCAGCAATGAGCGCCAGTCGATTGCGAAGACCCGGGTGACGAGGCCGACGCCGCCCGCGAGTGAGAGGACCGCGAGGCCAAGGATGATCCAGCCTTGTGCGTTCTCGCCAAACCGCCCTGCAATCGCTTCGATTGCGCCCGCACCGAGCAGGCCGGACACGCCGCCCCATTGTGCAGGCAGCGTTCCGCCCGGCCCGTCAAACACCAGCGCCAGAACGGTCGAGAGCAGGATCATCGCCACCAGCAGCATGCCAGCGGGAAGCCACCAGCGCGTCGTCTCCGGCTCATCGCCGTTCTCGACGTCGAGCCACAGCTTGCGCGCGGAGATGTAAAGCAGTGGCAGCAGGAGAATGGAGGTGAGGCCGAAGGCGAACAGCACCCGGTCAGCCGCCCATGCGCCCCATGTGCCCATCCAATTGCTGACTTCGGCGGCGGAGGCGGCGGTGGAGGGGCTAGGATCGGTTTGGGTGTAACTGGCGAGCGACAACGTGAGGAAGCCCATGGCGAGCAGCAGCACGCCCGCGCCCGCCATCTGCGCAAAGCGGCGCATCGAACGGCGAAACGCTGCGCGCCAATCCGCTGTGTTCTTCCTGGTGTTGATGGCTCGTGTCGCCATATCTCTCGCGTCCTTTGTCTTGCCACGCAAGAATCGCAGAGCGGGGACTCGCGGTCAAGCCAAGAGCGGTAAACGGGTGAAAGTCGGATTTTTGGTTTTACGCGCGCCCGTCCGGGCGCGCGATATCCTCGCTCACGCGATCATAGATCGCATCGCTGCGGGCGGGCGGTCGCCCTTGCGGCCTTTCAGGCCGTTTTATTTAGTCCATCAATCGCCGCCCAGCGGGGCCAATCGAGCTCTTTTGCGCGCGCTGCGTTCATCCCGCCCAGCGCGATCACGGGTGTCCGAGCATAGGAGGCAAGGCGTCTAAAGCGCTGCGCTCCCAGAACTGGTCCACCAGGGTGCGAGCGAGTGGGGAAGACCGGCGAGAGGAGGATTGCATCGGCGCCAAAGCGGTTTGCAAGGCCGATTTCTTGCAGATTATGCGCAGTCGCGAGTTGGAGGAGGCTTCTTCGGCGGGGGTAGAGTGCGCGCGGCGCACCGTAAATTCCGTCCGCGCCCCATTCGCGCGCAGTCAGCGCGCTGTCGGCGAGTATCACCACGTGATAACGTCCCCGCGCCACTTTGCGAAGCTCAACGAAGCGCTCCCAGCGCTCAGGATCGTCCAAATGGTAATGGCGATAGATGAACCCGCTGCCGCGCGGCATATTGCCCAATGATGCTTCGAGCTGCGCATCATTGCGCGCGTCCGAGATCAGCCAGAGACGGGGAAGGGACTGGTTTCGCGCCATCGCCCCGCTATAGCGCAGCCATGGGACAAGACGAGACGGAAATGCCGGATACGCCGCTGGAGGAAGTTCGCGGCAAAATCGCCAAGATGTGCAAGATCGCACGGCGCGAACCTGAAGACGTGACGCTGATCGCGGTCAGTAAGACGCATCCGCCCGAGCGCATCCTGGCGCTGCTGGAGCAGGGACATCGTGTGTTCGGCGAAAACCGGGTGCAGGAAGCGCAGGGCAAATGGCCCGCGCTGCGCGAGCAATTTCCCGATGTGGAACTGCATCTGATTGGCCAGCTGCAATCGAACAAGGCCGACGATGCGGTCGAACTGTTCGACTGTATCCACGGGCTCGACCGTCCGAGCCTGCTGAAGGCGCTGGCCAAAGCGATGGACAAGGCGGACAAACGCGTGCCGTGCTTCATTCAGGTCAATATCGGCGAGGAACAGCAGAAGGGTGGGTGCGCGATTGGCGACGTGCCCGACATGATCGCCAAGGCGCGCGCGGCGGATATTCCGGTTGCGGGGCTAATGTGCCTGCCGCCTGCGGGCATTGAGCCTGCGCCGTTCTTCGCGCTGCTGCACAAGTTGGCGCAAGATAACGGACTGACTGGCCTCTCGATGGGCATGAGCGGCGACTATGAAACCGCGGTGCAATTGGGCGCGACCCATGTGCGTGTCGGTACGGCTTTGTTTGGGGCGCGTGGGTGAGGGGTTTTGAGCTGAGCGCCGGAGCCACCCGCACCCTCCACCCTTCCACCCGGATGGTATCCCGGTAGGCTCCGGGTGGAAGGGTGGAGGGAGCGGGTGTTTAGGTTTCCTAGCCTGGACTCAAACCTGCTCGAGCTGCCGCTGTTTCTTGTCGCTGGCCGCGTCGATCAATGCCGCGCGAATTTCATCAAGCCGGTCCTTCGCCACCACCTTTGCGCCGGTCAGGTCGGTGACATAAAACGTATCCACCGCCCGCTCGCCATAAGCGGTGATATGAGCTGACTGGACAATCAGGTTCGACTGGTAGAGCGCGTGCGCCAAACGATTGAGCAGGGCCGGGCGGTCACGGGCGCTCACTTCGATCACGGTGAAGCGGCTGGACGCTTCGTTATCGAAACTGACACGTGGCGCAACGGCAAAGGCCTTCGACCGACTGTGGGGCAGCGGCCTTGCGGCAAGCTTGGGCACCAGCGCCGTCTTTCCGGTCAAGGCATCGGTAATGGCGGCTTTGAGCCGGGCAATTTGCGTCTCTTCGCTGAACGCCTGACCGTGCTGGTCCTGGACCAGGAAATTATCGACCGCATAGCCGCTTTGCGCGGTATGAATGCGAGCATCGATGATGTTTGCGCCGGCCAAGTGAATGCCGCCCGCGACCCGGTAGAAAAGGCCGGGATGGTCGGCGGCGATGACGCTGACGAGTGTCGCTCCGCGCGCCTCATAGACCTCGCAATGGATCGAGAGATGATCTTCGATCCGGCGAGCCACTTCGTATTGCACGAGGTTCAGCGCGATAATGTCTTCGGGTTCGGCAATCCAATAGGCATCGCCCAGCAGGTCTCCGACCTCCTCGACCAAGGCGGCTTTTTCGCCCAGCAATTCAATCACGGCCTCTTTCTTGGCGGCAACACGTTCTTTGCGGCCATGGCGCATATGGCCAAGGCGCAGGCGCTCCTGCGCCGCGTCGAACAATTCGCCCAGTAGCTGCCCTTTCCAGCTGTTCCAGGTCCCTGGGCCAACCGCGCGGATATCGACAGCGGTCAGGATCGCGAGATTGCGCAGCCGCTCCAGACTTTGCACTTCGGCGACGAAGGTCTCGATGGTTTGTGGGTCGGTGAGGTCGCGCTTTTGCGCGGTGGAACTCATCAGCAGGTGTTGCAGCACCAACCACGCGACGAGCTCGGTTTCTTCCTCGTCCAAGCCGAAGCGGGGGCACAATTCCTCTGCCACTTCCGCGCCCAGCACCGAATGGTCGCCGCCGCGACCCTTGGCGATGTCATGCAGCAGCACCGCGACATAGAGTGCGCGGCGCGATTTGAGCTTGTGGATCAGCCGGGTGGCGCGCGGGTGATCGGCCTTCAGCTCCCCCTTCTCGATCTTGTTGAGCAGGCCGATGGCGCGGATTGTGTGCTCATCGACGGTGTAGTGGTGATACATGTCGAATTGCATCTGCGCATTGACCCGGCCGAAATCGGGCACAAACCGACCGAACACGCCTGCCTCGTTCATCCAGCGCAGCACCATTTCAGGATCGTTACGTCCGCACAGCAATTGCAGGAACAGCGCGTTAGCGCGTTTGTCGCGGCGTACGGCCCTATTGATCAAACGGCTATCGCGGTCGGCCTGACGCATCGTGTCGGGATGCACTTCAAGCGTCTCGGCCTCGGCCAGCTGAAACAGTTCAATCAGGCGCACTGGATCGTCGCGAAACCATTTGTCGGTCGGCGCTTTGATCCGTCCGCCGAACACTGTGTAGCCCTTGAGCGTGCGCGATTTTTGTCCCCATCCGGCGAAAAATCCGCTCGCAGTGCGCTTTTTGGCGAACTTGTCGTCAAGATGGGTGAGGAACACGCCGGTCAGGCTGCCGACGCGTTTGGCCTGGAGGAAATAGAATTGCATGAAGCGCTCGACCGCGCTCTTGCCCGGACGGTCGGCGAAATTCATGCGCTCGGCGACTTGCCGTTGCAGGTCGAAGGTCAGGCGGTCCTCGGCCCGGTCTGTCAGGTCGTGCATGTGGCAGCGCACAGCGAGCAGGAAGCCCTCGGCCCTGCGAAAGCTGCGATATTCCTGTTTCGTCAACAGACCGACATCGACGAGGTCGGCGGCGTTGCGCGCGCTGTGAATATATTTGCCGATCCAATAGAGCGTCTGGAGGTCTCGCAAGCCACCTTTGCCCTCTTTGATGTTGGGTTCGACGACATAGCGGCTGTCACCCATCCGCTTGTGCCGGTCATTGCGTTCTTCCAGCTTTTGCGTGAGAAATTGCCGCTCGCTGCCGCGTACAACCTCACCCCAAAACCGGGTGCGCAGCTCATCATAAAGTTCCTGATCGCCCCAGATGAAGCGCCCCTCGAGCAGGGCGGTGCGGATCGTCAGATCCTCTTTTGCCATGCTGAGCGTGTCTGCGATGGTGCGGCTCGAATGCCCGACCTTGAGGCCGAGATCCCAGAACAGGTACAGCATTGCCTCGATCACCTGCTCGCACCAGGGCGCGCGTTTCATCGGGGTGATAAAGCCAATGTCGACATCGGAATGTGGGGCCATTTCCGCCCGGCCATAGCCGCCAACAGCCAGGATCGAGAGGCGTTCGGCAGTCGAGCGATTGGCCACCGGATAGACATGGGCGGTGACGTAATCGTGGATCACACGCACCAATTGGTCGATCAGGAAGGCATGGCCTGCGACGCATTCATGCCCGGCAGACGGCTTTTGCTTGAGCCGTTCGGATAGCTCGGCGCGGCCAGCTTCCAGCGCCTCGCGAA
>JBCBDF010000022.1:0-15153 GCA_038529875.1 Pseudomonadota bacterium
GCTCGTTTCGATCGGGGCACGCCTATCGTGATCGATGGCCTCGTTCACCACGTCCCAACTCGATATTCGACTGCGATAGCGAGTGGTGACCGTGTCGATATGATCGACCAGCACACGTTCGGCTTCGCGGGCGGGGTTGGCCCCGAAATCGTATGTGTTGAGCCAGTCCGGGAACCATTCGGGGCGATGCCAGAGCAGAACGTGCGCACGCAGCTCCTGATCATTCTCGATTGCCCACCTCGCAATCTCGTCCATAGCCGTGAAGTCATAGCTATCGGGCGAGGGGCGCAGCGCTTGCCACTTCATCTCGTTTTCCGGAACAATGATGCCGCATTCGGCCTTCACCAAAGCCGCATAATCCGGGTTGCTAAGCGACATGCCCGTTCCCGCCTCATTCCAGGCGACTGCGGTGCCAAAACGGCGGCCTTGGCGTTGGGCTAGGGCATCAAGACTGACCCCGGATGTGCTTGCGGGCTGCTCTGCAACAACAAGAGATCGTTGGCCAGCGCCCGTGCAGGCAGCCAGCGACGCGCTCCCGCACCCCGCAAGAACCTCTCGCCTGCGCATCGGCCAGCGCGTCATTCGGTTATCGTTAGTGTAACGTTTTGGAGGTCCCGCGAATTCGGTCCGGTCATGATCGTGAATTCGCCTGGTTCTATCGCGCGCTCCATGTCACGGTTCCAAAGCGCAAATGAGTCAGCCCGGATCGCAACATCCACCAGCTGCGTCTCTCCCGCTTGCAATGTTATGCGGCTGAAACCGACCAGCTCTTTGACGGGTCTGGTCACTGAGCTGACTACATCGCGCAGATAGACCTGCACGACTTCGTCGCCAGCAATATCGCTTTTGTTGGTTACCGGCACACGCACCCTCAAATTGCCTCCCGCCTTGATCGTGCTTGCGGAAAGTATCGGCGCCCCGAATTCGAATTTGGCATAGGAAAGTCCGAAGCCGAAGGGGTAGAGCGGCGTCTTCTCGTCAAAGAGATAGCCCCGCCTAGCGCTCGGCTTGTGGTTGTAAAAATGCGGGAGCTGTCCGGCGTTCCGGGCCACCGTTACCGGTAATTTGCCACCCGGATTGACCCGACCGAACAGCGCATCCGCAATCGCGTTGCCTTGCTGCTCGCCAGCATACCACGTTTCCAGGATCGCATCCGACTGGGCTGATATCGTTGGATAGCTCGGCGGCCGACCGTTGACCAAAACGGACACGATCGGCTTTCCGAGCGCCTTAAGCGCGTCGAACAGCTCGTTCTGCTGGCCAACAAGATCGAGACTGGTGCGGTCACCCAGGTGCCCGTCGGCCCAGCCTTCGCGGCTGGTCTGTTCGGTATCGCCAATAAACAGGATGATGGTGTCAGCCTCGCGCGCAGCGGCGACTGCCTCTGCAATCATCCGGCGGTTTTCTGCAGGATCGGCAAGCTCGACCTTATCTTCCCACCAATCGTCATCGAGAGTGATTTTCACGCCGGGTGAGTGGACGATGTTGGCTTGGTCTCCGGCCAGCGCTCGAATGCCATCAAGCGGTGACACGGTGTTGCGCGGAATTCCATAATAGCCGCCAAGGCGCGCGACATCGGCATTAGGTCCAACCACAGCGATCGTTGGCTTCTCGCCGTTCATTGTCGGCAGCTCAAGCGGCAAAACGCCATCGTTCTTGAGCAGGATCAGCGACTGTTCTGCAGCCTTGCGGGCAAGCGCCACGCCTTCGACGCCATTCGAGGCCAAAGCTGGCGCCATGTCGGTGACGAACGGTTGTTCAAACAGGCCAGCGTTAAACTTCATGGTCAGGATACGCTCGACCGCAATATCGATTTGCTGTTGGTCGATCCGACCTTTGTCGAGCAGTGTTTTGAGGTGCTGGTAAGACGCGCCATCGGGAAAATCGATATCGATACCAGCCTTCATTGCCAGCACTGCCGCTGCCGGAATATCTTCTGCGATGCTGTGGCGTGAAACCATCTCTTCAATGGCGAAATAGTCCGACACAATGGCGCCTCCAAAGCTCCATTCTTCGCGCAATATGTCGCGCAGCAACCAGATGTTCGAGTGGCTCGGAATACCATCGATCTCGTTGTAGCTTGCCATGACGGCTTCAATCGCCGTGCGCTCGACGACTTCCTTAAACGGCGGGAAGAAAACGTCGCGCAGTGTCCGCTCTGAGATTTGCGCAGGGCCCGTATTCGTGCCGCTTTCGGGCTGTCCGTGGCCGGTCATGTGTTTGAGCGTCGCTAGCACCTGACCGTCCTTTAGCTTCGGATCGGTGCCGACTCCCTGCAAGCCCTCGACGGCGGCGACACCCATTTCGCCCACCAGGAACGGGTCTTCTCCGAATGTCTCTTCGATGCGGCCCCAGCGCGGATCGCGCGCCACGTCGACAACCGGTGATAGCACCTGATGTACGCCGCGCGCCCGAACTTCGCTGGCGATATAGTCGTTGACCTCGCGGACGAGGTCCGGATTCCAGGTTGATGCCAGGCCGATTGATTGCGGAAAGCTGGTCGCGTTGAGTGCGGCCAGACCATGCAGTGACTCTTCATGCGCTAAAATCGGAATGCCAAGCCGCGTTTCTTCCCTGGCCCATTTCTGCAGTGCATTTGCGTAGGCAATGCTTTCTTCGATTGAGCGCGGAGTATTCTTCCGGGGGCTTCCTGGCCCAACGAGGTCCGAAGGCCGGGTGAAGAAGCCGAGGCCGTGGGGATACTTAGCGCTCGCTTTCTCCGGATCGAAGAAGTTCTGTTCGTCCTGGATCGATGCCTTGTCGGTCCAAATGCTCACCATCTGCGCCAGTTTTTCCTCGAGCGTCATGCGCGCCAGCAGGTCTGCAACCCGTGTTTCAACTGGCAGAGATGCATCCCAATAGGGTGCATTGGGCATCGGTTTCTCGACCGAGATTTCGATCCGATTATCCTGAGAACTGAGCGGATGGGAAACGGTGCCGGCAATTGCCGCGATTGCAATTCCTGCGGCTAACAGACCGCGATTCAAAGTGTTCATCTTTTCCCTCTCAAACTTGATCCGGGTTGACCGCCGGCGATATTTTGGTAGCGCTAACATGCGGCAGTTGGGAAAGGCTTGTCAACATTGCAGAGCCATTCTTGATATGAAGGTGCAGCGGCATTCTCGTTCGAGACCGAATGGTTGGCCAGAGGGCAGTATTTGCGCCACTTGCTCGACAGCCTATCCAACAGGTAGGGCATTGCTATGAAACCTCAGGACCCAGCCAAAACAAAGACGCGTAAACGCAATTCGAGGCGGAGCAATATCGCCCCGACGATTGCGGATGTTGCGCAAGAGGCTCGCTGTTCACCCATGACCGTCAGCCGGGTTATCAACGGCGAGGGCAATGTTCGCGAAGACACGCGCGAGCAGGTCGAGGCCGCTATTCGCAAACTGAACTATGCCCCCAATCGCGCCGCGCGCTCGCTGGCGAGTGGGGCGCAATTGAGGATTGGTCTGCTGTTCGACAATCCGTCGTCGTCTTACCTTGCGGAATTTCTAATGGGTGCGCTCCAGGAAGCGACCCGTCGTGACATCCATCTTGAGGTACAGAGTTGCGACAATTCTTCGGATAATGCGCTGCTTATCGACAAGATGCGCTTGGGCGGGATCACCGGTTTCATTGTACCTCCGCCATTATGCGACGATCAGGGTGTGCTCGATACGATCAACAAGAATAACGGCATCGCCATCGCGGTGGGGCCGGGCAAGGCCAGCGGGTCGAACGGTGTGGTGATGATCGACGAATTCCAGGCCGCTTTCGACATGACCGATCACATTATACGCCTCGGTCATCAGCGGATCGGTTTCATTATCGGCAACCCGGAACAGATTGCCAGCGGGCAACGCCTCGCTGGATACCGCGCAGCGATGGAAGAGGCCGGGCTATCTCCGAATGAAAATCTTATAGCTCAAGGTCAGTTTACCTATCGATCGGGCATGGTCGCTGCTGAGAAGCTCTTGTCGGCATCGAACCCTCCGACCGCGATATTCGCATCAAACGACGATATGGCTGCCGCGACAATTGCCGTTGCGCATCGCCGCCATCTCGACGTTCCCAGCGACATTTCCGTTTGCGGTTTCGACGATACCGATCTTGCAAGCTCGATCTGGCCGGAATTGACGACGATACGCCAGCCGATCCGGCAGATGACCGCGAAGGCGGTCGAAATGATTGCGACGCTCTCTCGCGCCGAAAAATCCGGTGAGAAACTGGAATTCGAAACCGTTATGATGCCTTACAGGCTGATCCGCAGAAATTCCGATGCTGCGCCCAGTCTTGTGGGATCGCATCGCGCAAAGGGCGTGGCCCAATGAGCGGACCGGCCGCGTCCAAACGCCTGCGTTCGCGGGAATGGTTCGACAATGCGGAGCGGATGGACATGACCGCGCTCTACCTTGAGCGCTTCATGAATTATGGCATCACTCCAGAAGAGTTGCGAAGTGGCAAACCGATCATTGGCATTGCCCAATCCGGCAGTGACCTCAGCCCGTGCAACCGCATCCATATCGAGCTCGCAAAGCGTGTCCGCGATGGAATTCGCGATGCTGGCGGCATTCCGATCGAATTCCCGGTGCATCCGATTTTCGAGAATTGCCGCCGCCCCACGGCCGCGCTGGACCGGAACCTGCTCTATCTCGGCCTGGTCGAATTGCTGAACGGCTATCCCATCGACGGCGTCGTTTTGACCACTGGATGCGATAAAACGACGCCGAGCCAGATTATGGCGGCGAGCACCGTCGATATTCCGGCGATTGTATTGAGCGGTGGCCCAATGCTGGATGGCTGGCACGAAGGCGATCTTGTCGGCAGCGGGACGGTGATCTGGCGCAGCCGCCGGAAGCTCGCCGCGGGCGAGATCGACACCGAAGAGTTTCTTGATCGAGCCACCTCGAGTGCCCCCTCCGCCGGCCATTGCAACTCAATGGGAACGGCAAGCACTATGAATGCGGTGGCCGAGGCGCTGGGTATGAGCCTTCCCGGCTGTGCGGCAATCCCGGCACCTTATCGAGAACGCGGCCAGATGGCCTATCGCACTGGCCGTCGGATTGTTGGAATGGTGGAAGAGGATATCAAGCCATCCGACATTCTCACGCACGACGCCTTTCTAAATGCAATTGCGACCGTAAGCGTGATTGGCGGGTCCTCCAACGCCCAACCCCATGTCCAGGCGATGGCTGCTCACGCTGGGGTGCCGCTGGAGCCGGAAACTTGGCAAGATCACGGCTACGACCTGCCATTGCTGGTGAATATGCAGCCTGCCGGCGCTTTCCTGGGTGAGCGGTTTCACCGTGCCGGAGGTGTTCCAGCGGTTTTGTGGGAATTGCTTGAAGCCGGTGTCCTCAAGGGTGACGTGCTGACCTGTGAGGGGCGCTCGATCGCTGACGGCCTGGATGGCAAAATGAGCGGAGATCGCGAGATGATTTTGCCTTTTTCCGAGCCATTGATGGAAAAAGCCGGGTTCATGGTCCTTTCGGGAAATCTCTTCGATTTCGCCATTCTCAAGACTTCCGTCATTTCCGATGAGTTTCGCACCCGGTATCTTGAACGCCCAGGCAGCGAAGGCGTTTTCGAAGCTCGGGCCGTCGTGTTCGACGGGGCAGACGATTATCATCACCGCATCAACAGTCCCGACCTCGAACTCGACGACAATTCCATCCTCGTCATTCGCGGCTCTGGCGTCCTGGGTTGGCCCGGCAGCGCGGAGGTGGTGAACATGCAGCCATCCGATGACCTGATCCGGCAGGGTATCCAATGGCTGCCGACAATGGGCGATGGCAGGCAATCGGGGACCAGCGATAGCCCGTCAATCCTGAACGCATCCCCTGAGAGCGCGGCAGGAGGCGGGCTTGCCTGGCTGAAGACGGGCGACACGATCCGCATTGATCTCAATTCAGGCACTTGCAACGCGTTAGTCGATCCCGATGAAATCGCCCGGCGCCTGGCGGAAGAGCCAGCTCCAACAGTTCCGCCCAGCCAAACCCCTTGGGAGGAGTTGTTCCGCGAAAAGACCGGTCAGTTGGATGAGGGCGGTGTGATGGAATTCGCGCTCAAATATCGCGCGACCAGCAAGAAGCCACCGCGGCATAATCACTAGCGCTGTCGTGAAGCGGCCTTGATCGAGGCAAGCCTTTAACGCGGCTCTAGCCCAGCTTTGCCTCTGCCTGCGCAAATCCGGGCACTGGCGCATCGAAAGCGAGCAGGCTGCCGGCATGGGGGAATTGCTCCATATCGCCTGCTTCCATATTCTTGGTCGCGGTGGTGACAAAAACGGTCCGAAGATCGACGCCGCCAAAACCCATTTTGGTGATGTCGCGCGCTGGCATCTCGATGCTCTCGGTAAGCTTGCCATCGGGCGAAAACCGGGCGACCCGCGCGCCAAGATAAAGCCCTGTCCAAACGTGGTCTTCGGCATCGACCACCGGACCATCGGGAAACGCATCGGGAAAATGCGCGCCGGTTGCGACGAAAGGCTGTGCTTCGCCCACTCCATCAGCGCTCAACGGTGCAACCATGATTTGTTTTGCAAGGGTGTCGGTAAAGTAAATTCGATCGCCTTGGGCGTTAACGGCGGGCCCATTGGTTATGCAAATCTCGCTGGGACCGGATGGGTGGATGTCTCCCCGGTCAAACACATAAAACCGTCCGGTTGCCTCGCTTTCGCTGTCGTCCATTGAACCGAACCAGACACGTCCCCAGGGGTCTGTGCAGGCATCGTTGAGACGGTTATCGGTCGGCTCGCCCTCGATGCTTGCAAACTTTTCGAAGCTTTGTGCCTCCGGATCGAACAAGTAGAGGCCGTCTTTCAATCCACACAGCAGCAAACCTCCCTCCGCAGGCACAGCCCAGCCGATCTGTTCGGGGGCTTCGGCGAAGGAATTGCTCCCGGTCGCCGGGTCAAAGTGCCATAGCCGCCGCCGCTTGATGTCCACGAACCAAGCGATGCTTCGCCCTGCATCCCACACGATCCCTTCGCCCAGCTTTGACTGTGCATTCAGGACTGAGCGAACTTGGGAGGTTATCGCCATCCCGCGTCCACCCAGTAATTGTGCGCGGTGCAAAACCGGGCATCGTCAGAAGCAAGAAACAGCGCCATTGCTGCGATGTCGCTTGGCTGGATACGCCCATTCAGGCATTGCGCTTCCACGATCTTCGCTTCTCCTTCGGCAGTGTACCAATTCTGTTGGCGCGGGGTTTGAACATTGCCGGGCAGGATCGAGTTCACGCGGATATTGTCGCGCCCCAATTCGCGTGCGAGGCTCCTCGTAAGGCCTTCAACCGCTGCTTTCGCGGTCTGATATATCGCGAGGTTTTCCAGTCCGAGATGCCAGCTAATCGAGCCGAGATTGATGATGCTGCCGCCACCGGCCCGCTTCATTGCCGGAGCGACTGCTTTGGCGGCAAAGAATTTGTGCTTGAGGTTTACTGCCAATCGTTTGTCCCAGTACTCTGGCGTCACTTCGGCTAACGTGTGACGGTCATCATTCGCAGCGTTGTTGACCAGAATATCGCAGCCGCTCAAATCGCCTATCAGGCCCGCCAGGCAGTCCTGATAGGCGTTGGCATCTGAAACGTCGCAGTGGCGAAATACGGGGGGGTGATCGCAGTCCGCCAGGCCCTCGCAAACTTTCTTGCTGGCTTCGTCCTGCACATCGACGAATGCGACCCTGGCCCCCTGGCGGGCGAAGTGTTCGACAATGCTTGCGCCAATGCCCGAACCCCCACCGCTGACGATGACCCGCTTGTTCGCAAGGCTTGGATAAATTGCAGCTTTTGAATTCACTAAAGTTCTCTCCCGTTTGCCGATGCGGCAATCAAATCCTGTCGCTGAGACCCCGCTCTGCAAGGTTCCTCACAAACCCGCCAATGCCCATATCCCAAGGTGGAGCGTTCTTCGATGTCGTGACGAAATTGGTGAGCGTGCCAAGCTGTTCCGAGTGGATCGAAACCTGGTCGCCAACCTTGTGCGTGAAGCCGGCTCCGGCTTCATCCCGATCCTGCGTCGGTGCGAACATCGTGCCGCAAAACAACACAAATCCATCGGGATAGTGATGTTCTGACAGGCACTGACTCACCAGATTCAGCGGATCCCGGCTGATTTGCGACATTTCGTTGGTGCCTTCGAGCCGATAGCCGTCCGGTCCAACAATGGTGAGTTCGACCGCCGCATTGCGGACATCATCTATGGTGAACGCGTCGTCGAACAGACGAATGAAGGGGCCGATCGCGCAGCTGGCATTGTTGTCCTTGGCCTTTGAGAGCAGGAGGGCCGAGCGCCCTTCAAAGTCTCGCAAGTTGACATCATTCCCTAGTGCCGCGCCGAACACCTCTCCATCTGGTGTGCAGACGAGCACGATCTCGGGTTCTGGGTTGTTCCAGCTGGAGTCCGATCGCACGCCGATCTCAGCTCCAGATCCGACCGAGGAAAGCACCGGGGATTTTGAGAAAATTTCAGCATCGGGTCCGATGGCGACTTCAAGATATTGCGACCACATGCCTTGTTCGATCAGTGCACTCTTCAACTGGGTAGCTTGAGCACTGCCCGGTACGACCGAGCGAATTCCCGTACCCACAGCATCCTCAAGCTGCGCACGGATTGTTCCGGCTTTGCCTGCATCGCCTCTGGCTCGCTCCTCGATAACCCGCTCAATAGCGGAAAGAGCAAATGTTACGCCGCTCGCCTTGATACATTGCAGATCGATAGGCGAAAGCAGTCGCCATCCTTCCGGCAGCCCGTCTTCGACAGAGCCCAACCTCTTCCCAGAATCTGGCCAGCCCCGCGCAATCGCTCCTGAAACCGATGCTGTCATGTCGGTAAGGTCGATCACTTCGCCGCTGCGAATGCCAATAACGCACGGCCCGTCGGGTGAAAGGGCGCGCCCAATAAACTGACCACGTCGAAAGTCAGCAGGAAGGATGTCCATCAGCTGGGTAGTCATTGAATGGTCAACGCCCTGCTATCGACGTTGCGTTCTTGACTACGATCGTCTGCCCTATTTCGAGCTTCTGTTTCTGGCTGCCGAACTGCAGCGCGACTATTCCATCACGTGTCGAAAGATCGCGTTCCGCCGTAGCGCTTACCTCATGCCAATCCCAGTCGGGGGATACAGTGACCGTCCGCGCGCCAAAGCCAGGATACGGCTCCGTGTTTTGCTGGAATCTGACGAAAACGCGCCCTTCGCCTTTTAGGGCCCGAGCGTAGAAGCCGATTGTTATGGTTTCGCCGCGGTTAACCGGCACGATCAAAGGCACGCTAAGCCCGGCGTCAAACACCTCTCCTGCCGAACGGACGTCGATCTCCAAAGCGGCGCCGCCACCGGGGATAGATGGATCGGCATAACCGCGAACTTGAAGGTTCTTGCCGTAACTATCCCAATCAAGCCGGGTGGGATCATTGACCAATTGTCCAGGAACCGCCGCGTCGACGGCGTGAAGTGATTCCGGCAGGTCGGGATGCGGACCACTCGCTGCGGGTTGGGCTTGTCCAGATGCGCTTCCTTGGACCTGCGAAGGTGAGGGTGCCAGGCCCATCGCCTCCAGCATATCGGGGAGCCATTCCCCGCTCGCGCTGTCCCAGAATGGAAACGTGTTTGCGTAAGCCCAGGTGCATATTCCCACCCCAGCGGGCGCGAATGCCTCGCGCACCGCCTGGTGATATGCCGCCCGTTCCTGCGTGGAACTGTGCTTATCATACGCGCCGGTTTCGCCCATGAATGGCAGTTTCCCGGTTCGTGCGACGTAAGCTTCGACCTTGGCGACATCGTCGATCAGGCGCTGGCGATCGGCTTCCGAGCCATAGCGTCTACCCTCGGGAGGGGGTGCGGGACTTACCCAACTCGCACCCTGATGGGAGTAGCCGAACGGTTCATAATAATGGAACGTTGGATAGACGTTCGCGTCATCGGGAAGGGGCAGGGTCGCAAGCGAGTCGATCCCGCTCCAGTTCTCGCCGCCATAGATGACGGGTCTTGTCGGGTTGGTTGCGCGAACCGCCTGTAATGCCGGATCGAGGGTCGCCAGCAAGTTGGAATGATCGAAATTATTATGCGGTTCGTTTTCGAGCTCGAACCAGAGCCGGTCTTCGGGGTAGTCTGCGAAACGCTCTGCGATTTGTCGCCAGACCCCTCCGTGCCATTCTGCCGTACCTGCCGGGTCATCGTAGATCGGGTCGAAGTGGTGGCTGTTGAGGATGACATTCAGCTCTGCTGCAAGGGCCTGGTCAACCACTTGGGTGACGCGCGCCATCCATGCCTCATCGATGGTGTAGGGCGGAGTGGATTGGCTCTTATTGTGCCAGCGAACTGGTAGGCGGATGGTCTCAAATCCAGCAGCCTTGATCCGGACAAAATCCTCCGCCGTGATTGGCTGCCCGCCCCAACCGTTCTCTTGCTCGGGCTCCAATGAATTGCCCATGTTGATGCATGTTCCAACGGGTAGCGAGGAGGGCTCGGCTGCCTGCGTCGTTTCACTTGCGCTTACGCCCCCGACAAGGCCCAGGGCGATCGTCAGGGCGATGGCATGTGACTGTATACTCTTCCGCATGGTTCTGCTCCCGGTGCTATTCCTGAGACAATACTTGAAGAATGAAACGGCGTATCTGCTCGTCGCGCTGAGGTGATGCTGGGCCGTTTACGCCCTGTGCGTGCGCGGGCAAATGATCGGCTGCCTTGGCTGCATCTTCGCCAAACACCATATGATCGAACCAAGCGCGCCAGGCCTTTTTTTGCGCCAGGGGTTGGTCTCGAATGGCGAGCATTGCATGTACGAGCGCGAGGAAACCGCCACCACGTTGCGCATCGTTGTGCCAGTAATTCACGAGTACGCTGATCGGCTCGCTCGCGGCAACATGGTGCCACCACAATGTCGGGATGTAGATTGCATCACCTGGCTCAAGGTCGGCGACTTGCATGGATTCCTGAGCCTTTGCAAAGCGCGGATAGCGCAAATGCTCCGGCTCAACGGGATCGACCATGCTCACCGGCTGGCCTGCGAGCGTCACATTGAGTGGGCCGACATAGAGATCGCCGGTTGCCTCGGGCGGGAATAGGGTGAAACGCCGTTTCCCGGTCGCCACAACGGCGATATTGTCGGACAGGTCGAAATGCGTTGCGACGCGGGTCGCATTGCCCAGCCAAATGCGGGCGATCGCCTGCATTTCCGCAACCAGAGGCAGGCGATTGTGCTCATCAAAACCAGGAAGGTGGGTCGAAGTGGCGGTGGCCCCAGCATAAATGCCAATTGGGTTCGTGTGATCCTTTATCTCGCGAAGATGGGCTGCAAGACTGCTGAGTGTCAGTGTCTCCCGGCGGAAATTGAAGCCGCGCATATCGCCTGAATAGAAGAATTTTCCGCATTCCTTTTGCGGGGCAATCATGACTTCTGTGGGCGTCCCGTTATCGAAGCGCTCGATTTGGCTTAGCGCGTCTTCGGCGTCCTGCTTTCCTGCCAAAACGATGGGCCAATCACTCGCGATCCCTCGCATAACAATTGGGCGAAACAGCGGGCGAACGTCACGCTCGAATGTTTCCGCATCGACTGGCTCAATTTCCAGGACAGGTGTCATGGCATCATTCGCAAGGCAGTATCACCTCCGCATCCATACCCAGACGGACTTCGCCGATTGCGAAATCGGTCATGCCAGTAGTGCTCAGAGCGAAAGGTTCGGTCAGTTCGGCCACATTGGCGCCTTTGTCGCGCAGGCACTTCAGCGTGATTCCGTAACGCACGAAGTCGTCGCTTTCGGGGAGGTCGATTGATACCAGGCCGCGGCTGTTTGGGCCGATCGCACCGATGGCGGCCGTTTCGGGCGCATCCCAGACCCTGGCCGTCATCAGCAGCAGGATATCGGCATTTGTCTCTCGGTCGATATCGACGGGCTCGAAGTTGCGCAGGCTGACTTTCGCCTCGCCGCCCGAAATGGCAAACCGTCGCGCGCCTTCCTGAACCTGGTAGTACTCGGCTGTCACGCGCACTCGGCCGTTCAGCGCTTCGGCCGGCACGGTGGTGATCCTCGTCTGATCCGCGGTCCCGTAACCTTCGACCAGAAGCGACCAGCGTGCCGCCGGGGCGCCTGCGCTGAACCATAGACGACTGTCCCCCGTCGCCGCGCTCATGTCGATTTCGGGGAGGGCGGTCCAGCCTCGGGCAGGATCGGCGTAAGAAAGCCCATAGCCGAACTCGAACAATGCACCATCAGCCATGCTGGCGGTTCGCGGCCAGGCGGCAGGCAGCTTACCGATAAAGTCATAGCGCGCTTCGCCATTGGCATTGCCCACCAGCACGTCGGCAATCCCGCCGCCCTCGCTGCCCGGCAGCCACGCCACCACGAACGCATCGGCACTGTTAAGGGCCGGGTTCACATAGAGAGGACGTCCGGTGATCATCAGCGCAATCACTGGGATACCTTCGGATTTGAGCTTGCGCATGGTCTCGAACGGCCCGGTGAGTTCGGGGTCGAGCGCCAGCAAGGCTCGGTCGCCCTGGAATTCGGCATAGGGCGTTTCGCCAAACACGACGATCGCCGCGTCAGGTTTTTCCGAATAGCTTCCGTCGGCAGAAAACGCGGTTTTCCCTCCGGCAGCTTCGACCGCTTCTTTCAAGCCTGCATAGATTGAGGTCGCGCCAGGGAAGTGGCTGTTGTCGATCCCTGTGCCTTGCCATGTTATCGTCCAGCCGCCCGACTGGCGGGCAATATCGTCAAACCCTTCACCAGCGACGAGCAGTTTCCCACCCTGTGCGAGCGGGAGAATGCCGTCATTCTTCAGCAGCACCAGCGATTTGCGGACCGCTTCGCGTGCCAAAGCGCGGTGTTCCGGCGAACCGAGAAGGTCGAAATCGCCAGCCAGATATCGCTCTGAGGGCTTGCTAGCTTCAAATAGGCCGAGCCGCATCTTGACCCGCAATACGCTCGCAACTGCATCGTCAATCCGATCCACCGACAATTCGCCAGCTTCTGCCCGTGCGAGCAGATCTTCGTAAACGGCTCGCCAGGTGTCGGGCGCCATATACATGTCGATCCCCGCATTGAGCGCCTGAGGACAACTTTCGTTGGTGCAGCCAGCGACTTGGCCGTGAGCATTCCAATCCGACACGACAAATCCGTCAAAATCCATCCGCTCTTTGAGGACATCGGTGAGCAGGGACTTGTTCCCGGTCATCTTGACGCCTTCCCAGCTTGAGAAGCTGGCCATGACGGTTGCGACGCCCTCTGAGATCGCCGGGCCATAGGGTGCACCATGAATGTCGCGCAGCTCTTCTTCGCTGATTGAGCTGTCCCCTTGGTCCACCCCGTTATCGGTGCCGCCGTCAGCGAGGAAATGCTTGGTAGATGCGATCACATACGGTCCAGCGAGCAAATTGTCGTTGTCGGGTGGCCCTTGCAACCCTCGCACCATCGCTCCGACATAGGAGGCCACGAGGTCGGGGTCCGATGAATATCCCTCATAGGCGCGACCCCATCGAAAATCCTGTGGCACTGCGACCGTAGGCGCGAAGGTCCATTCTTGCCCGGTGACCCGGATTTCCTTTGCTGTTGCCGCGCCGATTTTCTCGATCAAGGCAACGTCGCGCATCGCCCCAAGGCCGATATTATGCGGGAAGATCGTCGCGCCGATTATGTTTGAATGCCCGTGCACCGCGTCAGTGCCCCAGACAATCGGAATTCCGACCCCGCCATCCGACGCGTCGATCGAGGCGAGATAGTAGTCATCTGCAGCCTTTAGCCAGTCCGGAGCAGGGGCCAGATCGTTGCCGTAGGGGCCGGTATTACCTCCAACCAAGATAGATCCGAGATTGTATGTCCGTACTTCTTCGGGCGAAACACAGCACAAATCGGCCTGAACCAGCTGGCCGATCTTTTCCGGCAATGTCATGCGCGCAAGCATGGACGCGATCTTGGCTTCATCGTTGGGATCGCGACTGACCGGATATTCATAGGCGGGCCAGATATCCGGGTTCGCAACGCCGGGCAGATCAGCCACGGTTGCGGAGGCAGGCGTTGTGCGAACCTGTTCCAGCTTGCCAGCCCCGGATGTGCAGCCAGCGGTCGCTATTGTTGCGGCTACAACAGCCGCAATCCTATTCCAGACCTTCATGTCCTCTCCTCACCAAGAATCCCCGATGAACGTCATAGAACGGGTTTCTATGGTAACGCTACCATTTTCTGTTTCGCGGTCATTTTTCGTGAGTGTGCCGAGTTGGCCGGTCAACCTTAGATTATCGCTGGAGGCCTTTTTCGAGGATTGAGCGGGCGACCTTTTCCACGCTGCCGTTCTCTTCGTCCGTAGACCAGACAGCGTAGCGAAGGCCCAGGAACACGTTCATTCCCATCAAGGCCCAGGCGTGAGCCTCGCCGATATCGCTGCGTATCTCGCCGCGCTCTGCGCCAGCGCGCAGGCGATTATGGATCCGCTCGGCCGTCGCCTCGTAGTGCGCGCGATAGGCCTTGGGATCGACGAACTCGGACTCGTCGATGATACGATAGATTTCCTTATGTTCGCGGGCGAATTCGAGGAAGCTGGCAAGCGCAACCTCTTCCACATCGAAAGCGGTTGGCTCGCCGTGCGACTGCAACGCCTCCACCGCCGCCCCTGCCGATGATTTTACCTGCCCGCTAAGGTCTTGCACCAGCGCTTTGAACAAGGCCTCTTTGCTGTCGAAATAGGTGTAGAAACTGCCCAGCGCGACGCCGGCGCGGCGGGTAATCGAGCTGACCGACGCCTCGTGAAAGCCTTTCTCGCCAAATTCGATGGCCGAGGCATCAAGCAGCTTGCGCAAGGTCTTGCGTCCACGCTCGGTGCGCGGAACCTTTGCATCGGTCTTTGCATCGGTCTTTGCAGCTGGTGCGACCTTTGTCTGAGTGCCTTGCGGTGTGTTCACGCGCTACCCTTTCTACCTTGTGGGTTAGGGGCAGGGCGCGCCTCACGCAAGTTAAACTTGAAAGTTGGTTCAACTTTCAATATTGGTGCTCCATAAGAAAAATTTGGGAGAAAAGATCAGATGACCGATCACACATTCCGCAATCGTGCGCTGCTGCTCGCTGGAAGCGCCGGTCTCGCCATGCTCGCTGCGCCGGTTCACGCTCAAACCGAGGTCGCAGGCGATGTCGCCGCCGAAAGCGACCAGGACGATGGCATCATCATCGTTACGGCACGG
>JBCBDF010000023.1:0-15069 GCA_038529875.1 Pseudomonadota bacterium
ACGGGCGAGTAATGTTGATATCACAGCTCGTCATTGCGAACGACCGAAGGGAGTACAGCAATCCAGGGGCGAAAGTAGCGCTACATTGCTCCTGATCCCGTTAGCGGCAAGGTTGGGCGATGGATTGCTTCGTCGCCCCGACTGCGTCGCGACTTCTCGCAATGACGAATTAAATCAGCCCGCAACCCGGATCATCACCTTGCCCATATGCGCGCCGCTATCGAGGTGTTCGTAGGCCGCTTTCGTATCGTCAAAGGCGAACTCGCGATCGAGTAACATTTCGATGCCGTGCTCAGCCACAGCTTCGAGAGCGTTCGCAAGCATGCCATTATGGCCCGAGGCGATCCCCTTGATCGTGATGTTCTTGCCGATGAGCGAACCCTGGTCGAAATCGGGCGCGTCCTGCGGGCTACCCGATAGCGCGCCCAGCGTGCCGATCCGCCCCTCGACGGCGGTGGCAGCGACGGTCTTGCCGAACTCGCCAAAGCCGATTGTGTCGACCACCACATCGGCTCCGCGACCGCCGGTTTGCTCCAGCAAGGCCACCACCCAATCTTCGCTGGTACGATAATTGACCGTGTAGTCGGCACCCATTTCGCGCGCCTTTGCCAGCTTCTCATCGCTGGAGGAAGTGATCGCGAACTCCGCCCCCAATGCCTTTGCGAGTTGCAAGGCGAAGACCGAAACTCCACCCGTCCCCTGCGCCAGCACCAGTTTGCCCCTCAAATCCTTACGCCCCGCCGCGCCAAACGCGACCATCGCATGCCACACGGTGCCGCCGACCACCGCCAGCGTCGCAGCCGTGCTGTCGGACACGCTATCCGGCACTTGGATCGCTGCCTGGGCGGGCAGGACGATTTTCTCGGCCAGCCAGCCATCGACTGTTACACCGATATCGCGCGCGAAGATGTGAAAACCGAACCCATGCTCATCGAGCCAGTCGAGGAAATTCTGGGCGATCACACGGTCGCCCACGGTAAGCCCCTCGACCTCGTCGCCAACCGCTTCGATCACCCCAACGCCATCGGTCAGAGGGATCCGCGTGTCCGGCAAGTCGGTGCCATATTGCCCGCGCAATACCATCAGGTCGCGATAGTTCAGGCCCGCTGCAGTGACTTTGACGATGATCTCGCCGGGGCCAGCGACCAGATCGGGCCGCTCAACCTGTCGCAGGCTCTCAATGCCTCCGCCCCCATTTTCTCTGGGACCAATTTCCCAAGCCTTCATATTCTAAGCCTCCCGGATCGGGGCGAACACACGGTCGATGAATTCCTTCACCTTAGCTTCCCGGTCCGCTTCTTCGCCCGATTTCGCCTCTTCGAGCGCCAGCAAGCGCTCTTCCTGCACCCACACTTCCTGCGCGAGGTTCATCACCACTGCGACGAAGCGGTCCATGCCCGGATCGGCGAAAAAGCGCGGATTGCCCTGATCATCGTAGAGACTGGGTGGCGCGTCGTCGGGCCGTAGCCGTTCTTCTTTGGGAGGCTCGTTGCTCATCTTAGGACTTCCACGCTCCAAAGCCGTACCACATGACGCCATCGGCCAGCCGCCCGGTTGTCTCCTGACTCACGCCCTCGGCCCGGTCGCCATGCGCGGCGTCGGCAACCGCCTGTTCGCCGTAAATACCGATCGACGGGACGACGAAATCGAAGAACTCGCCCTCCCCGAAACCGGCACGTGCGCATAGGTCGCGTGGCACTTCGTCGCGATAGCCTTTGTAGTAGGGCTCGTTGTTATAATAGCTGTCCCAGTCGAGATAGAACCCGTCGAATGCGCCCATCTGTTCGTTTGGCGGCAGCTCCATATGGATCACGAGGCCACCGGGTTTGAGCACGCGATAGGCTTCCTCGAATGCCTTGGCGCGCTGCTTCTTCGACAGTTCGTGCAGGAACATACTCGACCACACCACATCGAAGCTTTCATCCTCGAACGCAAGATCATCCGCGCACATTTGGCGGAACGCAACCTCCTGCCCCTGCATCTTGGCGCGCGCGGAACCATAGGCGAGCGGGCCGGGCGCGGCGTCGATCGCGATCACTTCGGCTTGCGGATAAGCCTGTTTCCACGGCAGAGTATTGTGGCCGATGGTGCATCCGGTATCGAGGATCCGCTCCGGCGCAAAATCGGGAAAGCGCTGCTTCACATATTGGCTCATCGAGAGGCCGATATCGTCGAGGTTCGCACCCATCAGGCCCATCGAGAAAACAGCCAGCCCGCGATCATAGACTGCGCCTGCCTCAAGGCTGTCGGCACCGCGGGTGTAACTGCCCGGCATCAGGTGCACGTCGATAGCGTGGACGTTCTTCGGCACTGCCAGGTCGGGATCGAAAGACACCGAACCGGGGGCATCCGCTGCCTTTTCAGCCTCTGCCGCCAAGCGCTCGCTTTCGCGCTCGACGCTGTCGGCAACGCTCGCCCAGACCATTTTTTGCGCCTGCACTCGCATCGCGGAATAGATGTTGAAGGCCGGATCACCGCGCAGAGCCTGATGCGCCTCGCGGCTCGTTTCCGGCTCATGGCCATGCTCTTTCTTGAAGGCTGGCGCAGCGCGCCGCTCATAGGCGTTACGCATATCGGCGGCGAGATCATTGAGGATCAGACTGCGCATGCCGGATGTGAAGCGACCGCGCGCAATTTCGTCTGGCGTCGCATCCGCCTTCATCGGATGCTGGAGTTCGACCGTCATGGAGTGTCTCCTTTAGCTGCTGGACCAACCACTGGTGTTTCAACTTGCGGCACGCCGTGGCTGGCAAAGTCCGCGATGAACCGGGCGTCTCCCATTTTGCCTACCATATCTTCGCGCAGGGGCGCCTCGGCATAAATGCTAACCGTATAGTCGCCAGCGCTGGGGTTCTGGCGGATCGGCAGGATTTCCTCCTGGTAAACTTGGCTGTTCCAGAATGCGCGGGCATTTTCGATGCAGGGGAAGCGCACGGTAAGGTTGACGTAATCGGGCGGCACATCGCCTTCAAACAGTTCGAGCGGACGCGGGATGGTGACGTAATAACCGCCGAGCTTCTGGTAAATCTCACTCTGAGCAATCGCCTGGCCATAAGCCATCATCCGGTCGCGATCGAGCGTGCGCCCTTCGACCACCATGTAAACCGGCGCATCGCAGGTCGATGCGGGCGGTGGCGGCGCAGCGCCGGGTGCGACCCCCTGTAGCAATAACGCGAGAGTAGCGGATATCATGGTGCCTCGATCCTCCGTTCGTCGCACAATGTGCGCTTCCACGGCTTTCCGCCCTTGAACCATTGCCAGGTCCGGGCGCGGCTTTGCGCATCAGGCGCGATATTGATCATTTCGATGTAATAGGCACCGGGTTCGTCCAGCCGATCCAGCTTCAACATCAGCGTGTCTTCCGCCGTTTGCCAGCCATAGCCGCTGAAGCGGTCGGTCTTCCAGAAGATGCGCCTACCATCGAGCTTGCCGCCGAACTCGTAGACCGCCTGGCGCCCGTCATCCCAGCTCAGCCAATTGTGCTGAACGTAATGCCACTCTCCTGTGTCCGGAAATTCGCAGTGGGTTTTGACCTTGTGCGCGTCGATCTGGTTCCCGTCAGCGTCGAAGTGACGATACCATCCGTCCCACCAACCCTCGTGGAGGAGCATGGCTGGCATCATGGCCTGAAGAGCGGCGCGATTGCTCATCCTGCCCTTCTCATCCGGCTTGACCCTCGCGATACGCATCAATCGGTAGCGGCTGGCCGGTCTGGCGTATCAACGCCTGTTCGCGCAGGAACCGCAACATGCCGGAATCGCCCATTCGGCTTGGACCCAGGCCCGATGCCTTGCGCGACTGGTTGGCCGCATCGCCGACCATACTGGTGAGCGCGCCATCCTGCAGCGAGATTGCCCCGGCATCCAGCCGTGTGCCGATACTAGCCGCCTCATCGAGCGAACCGGCTAGCACAGCAGCTGACAGCCCATATTCGGTGTCGTTCGCCTGAGTGATCGCAGCGTCCAAATCGTCATAGACCGTGATCGGGATCACCGGGCCGAACGTCTCTTCGCGCATTACCGCCATGTCAGGCGTAACCTCGGCGATGACGGTCGGGCGCAGATATTTGCCGCCGCCAAGTTCCTCAACCGTGCCGCCCGCCAGCAAGCGCGCGCCCTTCGCCACCGCATCGTCGATATGCGCCTGCACCTTATCCGCCTGAGAGGTAAAGATGAAGGGGCCGATATGGCCGCTGTTTGGATCGGGATGGGTGATCTCAACCCGCTTGGCCCCTTCGACCAAGGCCCCAAGGAACGGCTCGGCAATGTCGCGCGAAACGAAGACACGCTCGATCGACTGGCACGCCTGCCCGGTGGCGACAATCGATGCGCGCAAGGCCACGCCCGCCGCCCATTCGGGATCGGCGCTGGCGGTGATGACCATCGGATCTTTCCCACCCAGCTCCAGATTGGCCGGGATCAGCTGGCGTGCGGCCGCTTCGGCCACCTTTCGCCCGGTCCTGGTCGATCCGGTGAAGCAAACATAGTCGACCTCCTCGATCAGCGCCTGACCTACGTCCGGCCCGCCCAGCACATAGGCGAGCGGCAATTCGGGCACTTGTGCCAGCACTTCACGCATCGGCTCTACAAAACGCGGCGTGACTTCGGACGGCTTCACCAGCGCCGCGCAGCCCGCCATTAACGCTGGAATTGCGTCAATGTGAGATAGAATGACGGGGAAGTTCCACGGGCAAATCGCGCCGAATAGCGGGTGCGCGGAATACTTCGTGACGATTTCGATCCCCGGCGTCGCAGACGGTTTGGGACCGCGCTCAAGCCCGGCAAACAGCCCAGGCCCTTTGGCCGCCCAGCCGCGAATATTGCCGACACAGCCCTGCACTTCGATCCAGGACACCGCGCCGCGTCCGGTATCGACCGTCAGCGCGGCAGCAATCTGCGGAGCTGCGGCTTCGATGGCATCGGCAAAGCGCATGAGGACGCCCGCGCGGCCCTCTGGTCCCATCGCTTCCCAAGCGGGTTGCGCCGCTCTCAATCGGGCGGCGGCATCAGCGATGTCCTCGCGCGAGCTGGCAGCGAATTCGTAATCTTCTGCCCCGGTGCGGGGGTTGCGCGCTTTCATCGTTGGTGCTCCCAAGCATCTACAATATCGCAGCCCGACGCGAACCATGCCGCGTCACGCTTGGCAAAGTCCGCCAGCAAATCTTCAAGCGCGCCAATCCGGTACGGCAGGCCCATAATATACGGTGTCAGATGGATCGGCAGGATGCGCGCGCTGTCTTGCGCGGCGGCCTCTTTTGCCAGCCAATCGAACGCATCGCGCATGCTTTCCGCCCAGCTATCCGCACTCTTTTGCTGCACGGTGATGATCTGGCGATCCGAAAGCTCGTGATTGAGCGGCAGTGCTGTCAAACCATTGGTGAACCGGTAGGGCAGCTCGTCATTCACCCAGTCACAGCAATAGGTTAGCCCTTCATCCTTGAGAATATCGAGCGTGTGAAAGCTCTGCTGACGGGCAATCGACAGCCAGCCCGTGGGCCGCGAACCCGTCGCCGCCTCCAGCCGCGTCATCGCGTCGCCGATCAGCGCCCGCTCCGCCTCTTCACCGAGCGTCGCGTCGATCGTGCCGTTCATATCGGTCGAATGGGCGATGATCTCATGCCCCGCCGCCTGGATGGCGGTGATCAGCTCGGGATAGCGCTCCGCGATGGCGGCATTGGTGGCGAAGCTCGCCCTCACGCCAACGTTCTCAAACGCATCGAGCATCCGCCACACACCCACGCGGCTGCCGTAATCGCGCGCCGTGTAGTGCCGGTAATCCGGGTATGGCGTGACCATATGGCCGGGCGCCTTGAACGGACCATCGGGCACAATCGGAAACCATTCGAGGCTCACGCACAGCCACACCGCGACTGACTTGCCCTCAGACCATTTGACCGGCGGGCGCTGATGAATGTTCGACCACTCATACAAATCGTGGTCATAGCCCTCACCGCGCTTGGGATATTGGGTGTAGCCGTCCGGCAGCGTCACAGACTCAACTCCCAAATTCAGTTCGGGCTGAGCTTGTCGAAGGGCCGCTCTTCTTTTGAATGGGCGGGACGGACGAAAATGCAGTGCTTCGACGGGCTCAGGGCGAACGTGTTGGAGAAGCCCATTATTGTTGCCCCCTCCACGCATCCACAATCTCACCCGCCCGCGCGATCCATGCGCGTCCATCCTTGGCAATATGCTCTAGCGCCTCCTCAAACGGGCCGATCCGATGCGGCTGCCCGATCAAATATGCATGGAGCGGGATGCACATCACCGTGCCCGATTGCTCGCCTTCTGCCGCCAACCGCTCATACTGGCGCACCAGCGTGTCGGCGTATTCGCGGCCCGACATGTTGTAGACGAAGAAGCCGTAATGGTCGTTGACCTCAAGGCTGTAGGGGATCGACGCGAGACCGTTTTGAGCGACCTTCACCTCTTGCACCTGATCATCGTGATAAAGGTCGCAAGTGTAGTCGAACTCGTACTCAGCCAGCAGGTCGAGCGTGCGCGGCGTGTGCGTAAGCGCCGGGGCAAGCCAGCCGCGAATACGCTGGCCAGTGGCGTCCTGGACTGTCGCAATCGAGTCCTCGATGATCGCCCGTTCCTGGGCCTCGGTCATGTCGTAGGAATAGCGCGTGTTGTAGATGCCGTGGCTGAAGAACTCCCACCCGCGCTCAACCCCGTCTGCGACCACTTCGGGGTGATGCTGACACAGCGCGACCGAGAGGCTGACCGAGCCGGGAAAGCCATGTTTCGACATGACCTCCGCCATGCGCCAATGGCTCACGCGGTTGGAGTGATCGCGATGCGAATAGCCAACCACGCTGGGGGCGGGATGCGGCCATGCACTGCGCTTGGGATGGATCGGCGGATCGATCTCATAATATTCGAGATTGGGCGCAACCCACACCGCGCAGGTCTTGCCGTCCGGCCATTCAATCTTGGGTCGGCCACGATAGGGGTGATAGTCGTAAAGCCCCTGATCGGGCTGGCCTTCACGCATCAACTCCCTCCGTTCGTGTCGAGCGAAGTCGAGACACGCAAGTTCCAAGGCATCTCGACTACGCTCGATGCGAACGGAAGTAGGCCAATCATCACCGCGCCTCCAGCCAGTCGATCACCGCCTGCACCGGCTCGACATCGGCATATTTCAGCTGAAGGTCGGTGAGATTGGCGAAGTGATAGCTTTCGTGCTTGTCCGCGCAGGTCTCGATCGGGACGATGATGCGATAGCCGTGGCTGAGCGCATCCACCGCTGTCGCGCGCACACAGCCGCTGGTGGAGCCCCCGGTCACAACCACCGTATCGACCTTGTGAAAGGTCAGATAGCTCGCCAGTGGGGTCTCAAAAAATACGCTCGGCATCCGTTTGGTGAAAGTGAGATCGTTCGCGTCGATTTCGCAGCGCGGATCGAATTGATGCCGCTCGCTGTCATATTTGATGTTCTGCAGCGAGTCCTCGGTATCGGTGCGCGTGCCCCAAACCCCGGCATCGGCTGCGTCATCTTTGTAAGCGACCCGGCTCCAGATCACCGGCATGCCTTTCTCACGCGCCATACGGCTGATGGTGTTGATATACTCAATCTGGCGCGGGTCAGTCTCGTAAGCGGTCTTGAACAGATCAGTGCGCGTGTAGGCCTGCTGAACATCGACGTTTACGATGGCCAGTTTCTCGCCAAAGCCGAACTTCTTGCGCGCCGGATTGGCCATCACCTCTTCAAAGATCTGGCGCGCCGTCTTGCCGTCCTCGACCATCTTCGTACCGAGCAATTCCGCCATGATGCTCCTCTTTGTTTTTTGATCTTTGACAAGCCACAATAAAGGCGCGTAGAGGCTTGTCGAGCAAAATTTGTCCGGACAAATTATTGAGCACGATTACTCGCCATATCCTGACCATCCCGAACACGGGTAGACGGGTTCATTATCGCCGCTGCGGCAGCGGCCCGCTGCTGCTGATGGTGCATCAAAGCCCACGCTCAAGCGCCGAATACGCCGCGCTGATGCAGCAATGGAGCGAGCATTTCACGTGCATCGCTCCCGACACGCCCGGCTTTGGGCAGTCGGATCCGCTACCGGAACCCGGCGGCAGAATGCCCGAAATCGCGGATTTTGCAGATAGCCTGTGCGAATTTCTCGATGCGCTTGGCGTGGAGCAGGTCCCTGCCTATGGCTTCCACTCGGGCGGGATCATCCTCGTTACCGCGCTGAAGCGTCAACCGCAGCGCTTCAAATGCCTCGCGGTGGGTGGCTATGCGGTCTGGAATGAGCAGGAAATGCGCATTTTCGGTGAGCGCTACCTGCCGGAATTTCACCCCAGCGATTATGGCGAGCACCTTACCTGGCTATGGAACCGGATGCTCGAACAGAGCTGGGTCTTCCCATGGTTCGATACGCGCGAGGAGGCGCGGCTTTCGGTTGCTCATGCCGACATCCCGCGAGTTGCCCAGGCGGTGTCCGAAATGCTCGATGCGGGCAATGCCTACCAGGCGGGTTATGGCGCGGTGTTGCGTGCGCCGCGCGACATTCCCGCAGCGGGCGCAGATGTGCCGCCCTGCCTCATCACCGCCTATGATGGCGATCCCCTGCAGGCACATATCGACCGGCTGGGCGAAATGCCGGCGAGCTGGCGTGCGGAAAAGGTGGCGACACCCGCCGACCATCAGGCGGCGAGCCTTGCCTTCTTGCGGGAGCATGCAGACGATGAGGCGTGCCCCGAGTTGGCCGAGGACACGGGCGAAGGATGGCTGCACATTGATGACGGCCTGATCCATTGGAAGGGTGAACGCGGCGGGAAGCTGGTCCTGCACGGCCCGGCTGGCGAGATAGCAGAGCCAGGCGCGGGTAATTTGACTATTGATGTTCCGGGCCATGGCCAGTCAGACGATTTTGCCGACATTCGCGGCGCAATCGAGGCCGCTGTAATGGCTCTGGATGCGAGTGAGGTTGTCTGGCCCGAGCTTCCCCAAGGCGACCCGGCCCAGCTCTTTCCAGACATGGCCCCCGACCGCTTTGGCCAGTATCTGCAGCGTGCGTGGGCCGTTGCGCGCGCGGAATGCTTCTTCAAACCATGGTATGAAGCGAGCGCCACACACGCGATCCCGCTCAACCAGTCGACGCTTGAACCCGCAGCGCTGCACGCCCGCGCCCTCGCCCGCATTCGGGCTGGAGACGCCGCACGCCGCTGGCATGAAACCCTTTCCCAAATCCACGGAGCCCCCAATGACTGATTTCAAGCAAGCCATGCCGTTGCTCGCCCGCCACGAAGGCGTGTGGGACGGCACCTACACCTATTTCAACGCGGCGAACGAGAAGATCGACGAGCACGCCAGCCGATTGCTGTGCCGGATCACCGATGATGCCGAGACCCCATATCATCAGACCAATTACTACACTTGGCCCGATGGCAAAACCGAGGTGCGCGATTTTCCGGCGACGTATCGCGACGGCCGTATCTGGTGGGACAATGAACTGATCCAGGGCTGGGCTGCCGAAGTGCCGCTGGATGAGTATAACCGCACGATGATGCTTTACTGGCAACGCACTGGCGATCCCTCGCTCTATCTTTACGAGCAGATCCAGATCTCCGACGACGGCCAGAACCGCTGCCGCACCTGGCACTGGATCCGCAATGGAATGCTGGAAACGCGCACTGCCATCCAGGAAACATTCGTGACAAAGGACTGGCGCAGCGTCGATAAAGAAATGAAGGCGACCGCCTGACCACGCGCATATGGGAAAAACGCTGTTCGAAAAGATCTGGGACACACACGCGGTCGCGAAGACGGCAGGCGGCGCGGCCCTGATCGCGGTTGATCGCGTTTTCTTGCACGAACGCACCGGCGCGGCGGCGCTCAAACGGATGGCTGAGATGGGCCGCAAAGTGCGCGACCATGCCCGCGTCTTTGCGGTGATGGACCACATCGTCGACACCCGTCCAGGGCGCGGTGACGGCACACTGATGCAGGGCGGCGAAGGCTTCATCACCGAGACGCGCGCAGCCTGCAAAGAGGCCGGGATCACCCTGTTCGATGTGAATGACCGCGATCAGGGCATCGTCCATGTCATTAGCCCTGAAAAAGGCATTGTCCTGCCCGGCGTCACTTTGGTCGCGCCGGACAGCCACACCTGCACACAGGGGGCGTTTGGCGCGCTGGCTTGGGGAATTGGCAGCTCTGAGGCCGAACATGCGATGGTGACGGGCACGCTCCGGCTGAAAAAGCCGGGGACGATGCGCGTGCGCTTTGATGGAGAGCTGGCGAAGGGCGTCACCGCAAAGGACATGATCCTCACCCTGATCGCGATGCATTGCGCGGGCGGCGGGGCTGGTCACGTGGTCGAGTTCGCAGGCGAGACGGTGCGCGCGATGGACATGGAAGCGCGCATGACGCTGTGCAACATGGCAACCGAATTCAGTGCGATGACCGGGCTGATCGCGCCCGATACGAAGACATATGAATACCTTGCTGGAAGGACATATGCTCCGGCCAATTTCGACGATCCCTATTGGACGACGCTGACCAGCGATGAGGATGCGCAGTTCGACCAAGAGATCGTGATTGATGCCAGCACAATCGCGCCGATGGTTAGCTGGGGTACCAGCCCGGAGCATACAATCCCGGTCGACGGTACGGTTCCCAATGGGCCGGAGCGCACTCACGACTACATCGCCCTGAAAGCGGGTGAGACGCTGGTCGGAACCGTGCTTGATGCAGCCTTTATCGGCAGCTGCACCAACTCACGGCTTTCCGATCTGCGCCGCGCTGCGCGTATCCTCGAAGGCCGCCGGATCGCGCCGTCGATCAAGACCGCGCTCGTCGTGCCCGGGTCGCTCGCCGTGAAACGACAGGCCGAAGCCGAAGGGCTCGACAAGGTTTTCGAAGCGGCCGGGTTCGAATGGCGCATGAGCGGGTGCTCGCTGTGCTTTTACGCAGGCGGCGAAGGCTTCCCCGAGGGCTCGCGGGTTATTTCCAGCACCAATCGCAATTTCGAAGGGCGTCAGGGCCCTGGCATCCGCACCCACATCGCCTCGCCCGAAACGGTCGCCGCCAGCGCGATTGCGGGCGCCATCGCCGACCCGCGGGAATTTGTGCAGTGAGCTGTCTAGCTTCCCGCACTGTCATGCTGAACTCGTTTCAGCATCCATCACCATCCCATGCATATGTGGGTTTGCGCAGGGGATGGACCCTGGACCAAGTTCAGGGTGACGAAAGAGGAAGTGAGACAGCGACATGAACCCTTTCCCTCAACCTCTCACCGGCATAGCCGCGCCGCTTATGCGCGATAATGTCGACACAGATGCGATCATCCCGAGCCGCGAAATGCGCAGCACGGGGCGCACGGGCCTGGCAGACGGGTTATTCGCCGCTTGGCGCTACTCGGATGCGGATAGCCGCGCCGAAAACCCTGATTTCGTACTCAACCAATCAGAATATCGGCATGCGACAATCCTGCTTGGCGGTGCAAATTTCGGATGCGGATCCAGCCGCGAACACGCCGTCTGGGCGCTCGCCGAATTCGGTATCAAAGCGATTATCGCAGAGAGCTTCGCACCGATTTTCTATGGCAATTGCATTCGCAACTTTATTCTGCCGATCACACTGGATCGCGCGCATGTCGAGGCCCTGGGAGGCCGCGGGGTATCGATCGACCTTGCCGCGCAGACCGTGAGCCGCAGGGACGCAGTATACACTTTCGAAATCGATGCCGAAGCCAAGCAGATGCTGGCTGAGGGGCTCGACGCGATCGACCTGACGCTGACCCAAGCCGATGCGATCAGCTTTTGGACTGCTTCAGACCAGGGCGCGAGGCCTTGGGTCTACCTTGGGGGTGTATCTTGAGCAGGCATCATGAAATGGCTTTCCTACCCCGCCCTTCGCGCTGCATGCTTTCCAAGAGTAAAGATCATGCGGAAATGAGCATTTTTCAAAAGTCACACATCCGCCCCCTCGAATGGAAATATTCGCACGTGATTTCATATGCCTGTAGAAAAAGTCACACTATTTCAAAGCGCGGTTTGTGTTCCATCGGAGCAATCAAATGAGTGATATCCTCGTATCCGAAGTCGGTCCGCGCGACGGGCTGCAGTCAATCGACCGGGTCATGCCGCTCGATGCCAAGAAACGCTGGATTGCGGCCGAAGCGGCTGCTGGCGTGAAAGAAATCGAAGTTGGCAGCTTCGTGCCGCCCAAGCTGCTGCCGCAAATGGCCGGCACTGCCGAACTGGTCGCCTTCGCGAAGGAGATCGAGGGCCTGACTGTTGTGACGCTCGTGCCCAATGCCAAGGGCGCACAGTTCGCCGCCGATGCAGGCGTAGATGGGATGAGCATCCCATTCTCGATGAGCGAAACGCATTCGATCAAGAATGTGCGCAAGGATCACCCTGCGATGCTTGAGGAAATCCGGGTAGCGGCGAGCATCGCCAAGGAGAACGGCATCCACTTCGCTGTCGGCCTCTCCACCGCGTTCGGCTGCACAATGGAAGGGGCGGTAAGCGAAGATCAGGTTGTGCGCTTGGCCGAAAGAGCCGCAGAAGCAGGCGCGCAGGAGTTCAGCCTGTCGGACACGACCGGCTATGCTGATCCCGCGCAAGTCCGTCGCCTGACGCGCAAAGTGAAGGCCGCCATTGGCGATGACATGCTCACCACATTGCACCTGCACAACACACGCGGGCTGGGTCTCGCCAATGTCGTTGCCGGGTTGGAGGAAGGCATCACCACTTTCGATGCCTCGCTCGGCGGGCTGGGCGGATGCCCATTTGCCCCGGGCGCATCGGGCAATCTCGTGACCGAAGACCTTGTGCTGATGCTCAATTCGATGGGCTACACAACCGGGATCGACTTGGAGGCTCTGCTCAAGGTGCGCAGCATCATCGAAGAGGCGCTGCCGGGCGAGCCGCTCTATGGCTTTACGCCCGATGCGGGGCCGATGCTCGATTACGACAAGCGAGTGGCGGCGTGACGTCGCACGCCAGGTCTCCCACGCCCCTCGCCGGAATTACGGTTGTAGAGTTCACCCACATGGTGATGGGGCCGACCGTTGGACACATTCTTGCGGGTCTCGGCGCAGAAATCGTGCGGGTTGAACCGATTGGCGGAGACCGTACGCGGCGCCTGATGGGATCGGGCGCGGGCTATTTCCCGATGTACAATCGCGGTAAGCAATCGATCTGCCTCGACCTAAAGAGCGAGGACGGCTTGTCGGTCGCCAAAGACCTGATCGCGAAGGCCGATGTGCTGGTTGAGAACTTCCGCCCCGGCGCGCTCGACCGGCTAGGCCTGGACTATGAAAGCTGCGCGGCGGGCAATCCGCGCCTGATATACTGCTCAGAGAAAGGCTTCCTTCCCGGCCCCTACGAAAACCGCACCGCGCTCGATGAAGTGGCGCAGATGATGGGCGGCCTTGCTTACATGACCGGGCAGCCGGGCAAGCCGACCCGCGCCGGCGCAAGTGTGATCGATGTGACCGGCGGCATGTTCGGCGTGATCGGGGTGCTTGCCGCGCTGGAAGAACGCCACCGCACCGGCCAGGGGCAGAAGGTCACCGCCAGCCTGTTCGAAACCACGATCTACCTCGTCGGCCAGCACATGGCACAATATGCCGTCACCGGATCGCCTGCCGCGCCCATGCCCGCGCGTGTTTCCGCCTGGGCGATCTACGACGTGTTCGAGACCAAGGACGAGCCGGTCTTTATCGGCGTGGTCACCGATGCACTGTGGGCGAAATTTTGCAAACTGTTCGGGCTCGACGAGTTGTGGGCTGACGAAAGCCTGCGCGAAAACAACGCCCGGGTACAAGCGCGCGAGACGATCATCCCACAGATCCGCGAGCTTATTGGCGAGATGACCGCCGCCGAAGTGATCGGAAAGCTTGATGGATCGGGCCTGCCGTTCGCGCCGATTGGCAAGCCCGAGGACATGTTCGATGACCCGCACCTCGCCGAAGGTGGACTCGAAGACGTCACACTCGACAATGGCACCGAAGTGCGCCTGCCCACCATCCCGCTGGAGATGGACGGCAAGCGGATCGGATCGCCGCAGGAGCTGCCAATGCCGGGTGAAAACGCTCGCGCGGTTCTGGAGAAACTCGGCTATGAGGCGGATAGAGTAGATGCGTTGATCGAAGCGGGCGCAGTGGGGGAAAGCGAATGAGAATGCTTGCATTGGCGCTCGCAGGAGCCGCGCTGGCGAGTTGCACCATAACCAACAATTACAACCAGACCGCGACTGCTGCGGCGAGTAGCGGCCCCAGCGCCGCCGGGGTCCAAGCCCCTGAGCAACGCCTGCCCACCGATGTGCGTCGCTCGACCATCATCGTGCGCGACATTGAGAACTCACTGAAGCTCTATCGCGACGTGATTGGGCTGGAAGTGAACTACGATACGACGGTCACGACCTCAGGCGTTGCCCTCCCCGCGGGTGAGCCGGGCGCGACCGCGCGGCTGGTGCTACTCAATTCCAACGATCCGTGGGTCGGGTGGGTCGGTCTGATGGAATGGCTCGACCCGGCGATACCGACGGAGGACTATCCGAAGCGGATGGGACCGGGTGACGTGGTAATGGTGCTCAACACCGACGATGTCGAAGGACGCTGCGAAGCAGCAAAGGCGGTGCCGGGCGTGACCTTCACCGCCGAAGCGCGGTTGCAGACCTATCCAGGGCGCGATGGCGGGCCGGATATTCGCGTGATGGGGTGCAATTTCTTCGATCCGGACGGGATACTGATCGAGCTCAACCAGATCCTGGAGTAAGCTATTCGGATGCGCTCAGTTCTGGCCCGTCGATCAGCAACACCTGCACATCGGCCAGGCCCTCGCGCAGTTTCTTGACCTCGACATATTCCGGACTGTTCCAGAATGCCTTGGCTGCCTCGCGGGTCGGCCATTTGGAGATCACCATTGACGCGCCCTGAAAGTCCTTGGCTCCAAAATCGCCTTCGAGGCATTCAGCACCCGGCCCACGCAGCAGATACTCACCGCCGAATTGCGCGATTAGCTCTGCTGCCGCCGCGCCATAGCCGGAAACGAAGGCATCGCGATCATGTATCTTGGCGGTGACGATCATGTAAGCGGGCATTGCAGGCTC
>JBCBDF010000024.1:0-14939 GCA_038529875.1 Pseudomonadota bacterium
AAGGGCGAGACCGATGCGACCGCCGAGATTGAGCGCTACATCGCGATCCCGTCTCGGAATAAAGCGCCCAGCCCTCGACATAGGCGGTCGTCCCACCAAAGCGCATGAAAGCGGGCAGGCCTTCGTTTTCCTGCGCGATGCTGATCTGGAAGTGATGCCCCGGCGCGCCTTCGTGCAGGTACAGCGTCACATTCTGCGTGATCGGTCGGCTCGGCAGGTCATAGGCGTTGAAATAGAACACGCCGGGACGCTCGCCATCGGGCGATCCGCTCTGATACGATCCGCCCGCCTGGAATTTTTCGCGGAACGGCTCGTAAGGGCGGATTTCCAGCTCCGACTTGGGCAGCAGCGAGAAATAGTCGCCGATCTTTTCGTCGACCACTTTGCCGATCCGGTAATATTCCTCGGTCAGCCATTCGCGGCTTTCAGGCGTGAATTTCGGATCGGTCCGTAGGTAGGTGAAGAATTCGGACAGAGTGCCCTCAAAGCCCATCAGCTCCTTTACTTCCTCCATCTCGCCCTGAATGCGCGCGACCTCGCTCTTGCCAAGCTCGTGCAGCTCGTCGGCGGTCAGCGGCAGCGTCGTCGTGTCGCGGATCAGCTTGGCATAGAGCACGTCTCCGCCCTTCATATCCGACAGGCCGACGCTGGTGCGCGCGACCGGCAGATATTCATCGCGCAGGAAGTCGCGTAAGCGGGTGTTTACAGCATATATCCCCGCGATGGATGTGCGAAAGTCAGCTTCCAGCCGCGCCTTGTCCGTATCGGAGAAGTCTTCTGGAAAGGCCTTGATCGGGCCCCAATAGGGCGATTCTTCCAGCGGCTGCTCGATTTGCGTGTCGAGCTGCTCAATCATGTTTTCGGTTGTCAGCCGGGTTTCGAGCACACCGCTCTCCATCCCATCGCGAAAGCGCCCGATCGCGCGCTCGATAATGCGCACGTAATCCGCGTGGCGCGATGCGGCGTTCTCATAATCCTTCACCGTCTTGAACGGGGCCGCGCCGGAGCCGCTCTCAAAGGTCGGGTAGAAGGTGTGAATGCCGAAGAAGTGGTTCATCGGGCGCGGGCGGGTCGCGGCAGCGATCTCCGGCTCGTAGTTGCTCAGCGTCTCACGCTGGTTCAGCGCGAACACTTCGTAGGCAAGCTTGTCGGTCTGGCTGAGTTTCGCGGTGTCGATCCCCTCAAGCGCGGCGAGATTGTCTTGCGCAAGCTTCTCGGCTTTTGCGTCGAGTTCATCGGAATAGAAATCGCCAATCCGATCGGCATTCTCGTACTGGCCGCGGAAGATTGCGCTAAGCGGGCTTAGCTCAAGCTCCGCCTCATCCGCAGCAGCAAAGATCGCGTAGAGCCTGTCGCGCTCGCTTTGCGGCGTTTCGGCAGTCTCACCAGCGACCGCCTGCGGTGCGGCGGGTGCGGAGGCAACCTCTTGCCCGTAAGCTGACGAACAGGCAGCCAGAGACAGGGCGGTCGTGCCCAGAAGAGCCAAACGAATAATCATGAAGTCAGTCCCGATTTGCAAATCTATCTATGGGATGACCGCTAGGCGCGCATTAACCATCAGGCAAGCGCGCTCCCGACGAGAGGGCGAGCCGGGTCGATCAACGCCTTAGCTCCGCGTTCAGTCTGACAGCGCCGTACGCATCACTCGATCACGCGCCCGCGAACCATAACGAAATCGACATCTTGCAGCACGGTCACGTCAGCCAGCGGATTGCCATCGACCGCGATGATATCGGCGGAGAAGCCCGGTGCAATGCGGCCGATCTCGCCTTCAAGACCCAGGATTTCAGCCGCTACCGTGGTGGCGCTGGCCAGCGCATCGCGATCCGACATGCCATTGGCTTTCATCAGCGCAAACTCGCCCGCATTCTCTCCATGCGGGAACACGCCCGCATCGGTGCCGAAAGCGATTTTCACACCGTATTCGCGGGCGCGGGTGACAATGGTGCCGGCGACCTGCCCCACAGCGCGGATCTTCTCGTCCACGACCGGGGTGTAATAGCCGGTGCCGACATTCCGCTTGATACCCTCAAACGCCATCAGCGTCGGGACCAGCGTCGTGCCGTTTTCCTTCATCGCCTCGGCCGCAGCTTCATCGATATAGGTGCCGTGCTCGATCGTGTGCACGCCAGCGCGCGCCGCCGCTTCGATCCCGCGCGCGCCGTGTGCGTGGGCCGCGACCTTGAGGCCGAGCGTTTCGGCAGTGTCGACAATCGACTTCATCTCCGCATCGGAGAAGTGCGCTTCGAGACCCCGCCCCTGCTGCGAGAGCACACCGCCCGTGGCAGTAATCTTGATCAGGTCCGCGCCATATTTCGACGCGGTGCGCACCTTCTCAGCACACTCGATCGGCCCGGTGCAGGCATAGCTCGACGCCAGCGCATCATTCACATCAGGACGAAAGCCATTGGTATCGCCATGCCCGCCGACAATGGCGATGGTGCGCGCGCTGGTGACGATGCGCGGCCCGGTAACCACGCCCTCTGCAGTGGCGCGGCGCAGCGATTGCGTGACCTGATCGGTGCGCGAGCCGAGGTCACGCACAGTGGTGAAGCCCGCGAGCGCAGTCACCCGCGCATTCTTCGCCGCGATCAAAGTGTACCATTCTGGCGAATTGACCGCCGCGCGCCAGAACTCGCCCGAGGGATCGCCGGAAAGGTGTGTGTGCAGGTCGATCAGGCCGGGCAGCACGGTCTTGTCGGAAAGGTCGATCACCTTGTAACTTCCCGGCGCCTCCGCGGCCTCAATAGCAATACTTGCAGAACCATCTTCGTTATGCGGATATATCTCGGCGATCTTGCCATCTCTGACGACAATGAACGCAGGTCCTGTCAGCTCACCTTCAGCATCGGCAATCACGTTACCGGCTTCGATGTAGAGGGTCTCCGCTGCCACCGGGGCGCCTAGCATTGCCAAAACCACCAAGGCGGGAACCATGAGTTTCGAAAGGAATTTCATACACTGACCTCTTTTATGTAGATTCCCTGATAGGCTCGCCCATCCGCGCGAGACAAGCCTGAAGGTGGTTAATCTGGGGTTGCAATCCAATTGCCATCCCCGCTCCGCACGCTATGGATACCCGCAAGATTAAAACAATCCAGGAAAACTCTCGCATGAATCGGTTCGCACTTGTTTCTGCCACTTTGTTTGCTTCGGTCTCTCTAAGCGCCACCGCTGCGGCGCGCCCGATGACACCGGAAGATGTCGCCAAGATCGAAAGCGTTGGCGCAATGGCCGTCTCACCCGATGGCAGCCGCATCGCCTTCACCACCTCCAGCCTGCCCGATGTGACCGAGGGTGAGGATGACGGCACGTTCACTCAAGAACTGAAAGTGGCGACCGGGCCGAATGTCGCCCGCGCATACCTGCCCGATGATGTGTCACCCCGCGGCATCGACTTCTCGCCCGATGGCCGGATGGTCAGCTTCCTGTGGGCCAAGGATGACGAAGACCGCGCCGTTTGGGGTATTCCCGTGGATGGCGGCACCTACACAAAGCTGGCCGCAATCGAAGACGCGAATGTGCGCAGCTATCGCTGGAGCGAGAATGGCGACACGCTGTACCTTCTCGCCAATGCCGATGAAGACAAACAGCGCGACAAGCAGAGCAAGGCCGGGTTCAACGCCCGCGTCTATGAAGAGGAATTCAAGCGGGCGCGCATGTTCGCAGCTACCGTCGGCACCGAAATTGACGAGGAACCGCGCGAGATCGCACTGCCCGGATTTGTCAGCGCGTTCGATGTCGCGCCGGGCGATGCATTCGCCATTGTCGAAACCGCGCCGACCCCGCTGGTGGATGACAGCTACACCAAGAAGCGCGTCAACATCATTGACTTGGCCACTGGCGATATCCGCGCTGTCGTCGAAACACCGGGCAAGATCGACGATGTCGAGATCGCGCCGAGTGGGGACCAGCTCTCACTGATCGCGGGCGTCGATATGAACGACCCGGCGGCAACAACCTTGCACCTCGTCGAAGTCAGCTCGGGTGACTATTTTGCGCTGAATGCAGGCGCTGCAGAAGCTGTAGTCGATACCGAATGGCTGGGTGATGGCCGTCTTGCGGCAGTGGTGCATATCGGCGCACAATCAGTGCTGCGTATCTACGATCCAGATGGCTCTGTGTACAAAGAGATCGATCCTGGTGAGCTGATCCTGACACGTGTGGAGAGCATCACGGAAGGGCCAGATGTAATCGCAGTGGCCGCCAACGCGCCCAAGCATCCCACTGAACTGTTTGTGCTCAAAGGAGAGACATTTGAGCGCTGGACCAGCCACAACTCATGGCTGTCCGAAATCACTTTCGGTAACCAGCGCACCTACACCTATACCGCGCGCGACGGCCAACAGGTCGAAGGCGTGCTGATCGAGCCGGTTGGCGGAGCGCCTGCTGGCGGCGCGCCGACGATCATGAACGTGCATGGCGGGCCGGAAGCGCATGACAGCAATGGCTGGCAGACCGCCTATTCGAAGCCCGGCCAGGTTGCCGCCGCACAAGGCTATGCCGTGTTCCTGCCGAACTATCGCGGATCGACCGGATACGGCGTCGCCTTCGCCAAACAGCATCAGGGCGATTACGCGGGCAAAGAGTTCAACGACATTGTCGATGCCAAGCGCGCACTGGTGGCGGAAGGGATCACCGATCCTGATCGCACCGGTATCACCGGTGGTTCCTATGGCGGCTATGCCAGCGCCTGGGGCGCAACGGCGCTCAGCGAGGAATACGCTGCAAGCGTGATGTTTGTCGGCATCTCCAACCAAATCAGCAAGTTCGGCACCGGCGACATCCCATACGAGATGTACAATGTGCACAGCCGCAAATGGCCATGGGACGATTGGCAGGCGATGCTGGAAGTTTCACCGATCTATCATGTCGACAAGGCGGAAACGCCGATCCTGATCCTGCACGGCGATAGCGACACGCGCGTCGATCCGGGCCAGTCGTTCGAGCTGTATCGCTCGCTCAAGATCCGCAAGCCGGACACGCCCGTTCGCTTCGTGCTGTATCCGGGCGAACCGCATGGCAACCGCCGTGCAGCCAGTCGCTACGACTACAATCTGCGGATGATGGAATGGTTCGACACCTACCTCAAGACCGGTGATCGCAAGGCGGCATTGCCCGGACCGCGCCCAACATTGGCGGAAGGCGCGAAGGGCTCCGATGCCGATGATCTAGAGGACGATAGCGAGGATTGAGGGGATCTTGTTTTCCGCAAGCGCATCCGCGCTCGCGATATCCTCGCTCCGCGTTCACTTCGTTCACGTCGCTGCGGGCGGGCATGCGCCCGTGCGGTGCTTCGCACCGAGCTCCGCGACCAAGCCAATAGCTTGGAATGGTTCGACGCCGCAGGCGTCGCAAGCACGACTGCGCGCTCGAGCTTATGCGAGGGAGTCGAAGACGGCCGTAGGCCAACGCCAAGGCGGACGGATGTCCGCCGCCCGGCGCTTGAGGGCGAAAACAAAAAACCTGAGGATATCGCGCGCCGGATGGCGTGCGCTCAATCAAAACGTATATCCCACGCCAATGCCACCGAAGAACTGGTCCGCACTGCCCCGGATCGACGTGTAGGGCGTATCAGCTCCGTCGCCGACCAGCCGGGAATATCCGCCGATCGCGTAGATATTCCAGCCGCCATTCATCAAATTGCCGTCGAGGTCGATCGTGCCGATTGCGGTGAGGCCAAGGCTGTTCAAACCGCCATCGGCCTGAAATTCCGGCAGGCCGCTCGCCGCGCTCTGTGCTGGGCTGACCGAGTAGTAATAGTCGGCAAAACTGTCGTCGATGAATTGCGCGCCGAGTGACAATTGCAAGGCCGATCCACGCCCCATCGGCGTGAAATAGCCAACACTTGGCTCAACCACCATGCCGTCATGCGCGCCCAGTACATCCCACCGCGCCGAGGTCGAAAGCGTTAGCCGATCAAACCGATTGAGCACGCCGGGGAATGTCACACCGGCATTCGCTCCAATTTCAAAGGCGGTATCCAGCTCTCCCGCTGCGCGCACAACCTCATCCTCGATCTGATCGTCGCGATCATTACGAAGCCGAAATGACGGGCCGAAGGAGAATGAAGGTGCGTCGGATCCCTTACCCGGTGGGCCATCTGCTGGGGGCTGCGAGAGCAGATCAAGATTAAGGCCCGGACCGTTTGGGCTGATGCCAACGCCGCCAACGCGGCCAACAATTAGCGGCAGCGGGAAGAAAACGTAGTCGTCCGACCCCGAATAACTCGGCACCAACCCGGCGCCGATGCCAAGCGTCACCCAGGTATCGTCGAAGACAATATCGCCGCCCGTCACGCCCGGAGGCGGGCCGCCCTGTGCTCCACTGGGAGGGCCGCTTTGAGGGCGCTCTTGTTCAGCCGTCACATCGCCTGATCCACCCTGCGAGCCTGCATCATAATCCTGCGCAAGCACCGGAGGCGCAGACAGCGCGAGCGCCGTGCCGCTCATGTAAATTGTAAGTTCTTTCAAAGACATCAAATACTCCGCTTCGCCCTTCAAATCTACGGGCAAAGGTCAAGTTCCCCATACGGCCAGATCACGCATGCCCAGCGGCCTGCCATTCAGCGATTGCCTCAACCGGGAACAGCAGCATAATGACGTTCAGCGTCAAATTGTCGCGCACCACATAGGCGGCAAGCACTTCCATTATCAGCGCCAGAACGACCGTAACCTTAACGGGCAGTTTGAGCGCGAGATAAAACCCGAAGCTCATCCAGCCAATGTCGGCGAAGGAATTGGGCACGCTGTCGCCCGAATAGCCCCAATTGGCGGTGACCGAGCGGAACCGGTCGATCACCATCGCTGTGTTCTCCAGCACCTCCCATGCCGCCTCCAGAAACACCGCCAGCGGCAGCCCCCATTTGGCCGGGTTGTTGCCGCCAAGGCCGAACTTGCTGAACAGCAACCAGCCAAAGGCGTAGAAAATCATGCCGTGAATGATGTGGCTGGGCGTGTACCAATCGGAGATATGCTGGCTATTGCCGGCGGAATTGATGTCGCCGTACCACAGTTTGATATCGCCGCATTCGCAGATCGGCGGGCGGTCCATCGCCAGCAAAATCAACACTGTTGCCGCCGTGATCACGATTGAGATCAGGATTGCGGCGCGGTTCGGGCTCATTGTTACCATGGCTCGTAGCGATGAATCAGCACAGCCCGTGATGCAAGCGACACGGGCAATCGCATCGGGGATATACCAGAGCATTGCCCGCACGCGCCGCATTCCCTAGGGCCTTGAACCAATGAGCGGGAACAGCATCGATGTGGCCATTGTTGGCGGCGGCCTTGCCGGCGGGCTGATTGCGCTGGCGCTCTATCGCGAGCGTCCGGAATTGCGGCTGACATTGATCGAGGGCGGCAAGACGATTGGCGGCAATCACCGCTGGAGCTGGTTTGACAGCGACCTGTCCGCGGCTGGCCGTGCGCTGCTCGAAACTTTCCGCCAGGACGAATGGAGCGAAGGCTATGACGTGGCCTTCCCGCAATATCGACGCACTTTGAAAACCGGCTATCGCTCGATGGCCAGCGCTGATTTTCATGAAGGGCTGACCCGCCTGCTCCCGACAGAAGTGCTGCGGCTTGGCTGCATTGCGAAAGAGGTCGATGCGCGCGGCGTGACGCTAGCAGATGGCGAGCGGATCGATGCCTGCACAGTGATCGACTGCCGCAGTTTCACGCCGAGCAAGAACCTGCGCGGCGGCTGGCAGGTATTCATGGGGCGGCACATCCGCCTGGGCGAACCGCACGGGATCGAGCGCCCCACCATCATGGATGCGAGCGTCGATCAGGTCGCGCCTTACGGTAATGGCGGGGCCTATCGCTTCGTCTATGTCCTGCCGCTGGCCGCGCACGACGTGTTCGTTGAAGACACCTATTATGCCGACGATGCAAAGCTGGACCGCAGCGCCTTGTCAGGCCGGATTGACGGCTATGCCCGCCAGCATGGCTGGGATGATGGAGAGACTGTCGGGCACGAACACGGCCTGTTGCCGGTGCTGACCGGAGGCAATTTTGCCGCCTATCAGGCCGAAACGCGCATTCCCGGCGTCGCAATCGCCGGTGCGCGCGGCGGCTTTGTCCACCCGCTCACCAGCTACACCATGCCGATTGCGGTCGAAAATGCGCTGACAATCGCGGCGGAGGCTGATCTTAGCGGCCCGCAGCTTGCGGCTTTGTTTGAAACCCGGGCGAAGCGGCATTGGCGCAAGACCCGCTTCTACCGAATGCTGGCACGGATGCTGTTTTTCGCGCCTGATCCAGACAAGCGCGTAGACATCTTCCAACGCTTTTACACCTTGCGTGAAGGCCTGATTGAGCGCTTTTATGCGGCGCGCTCCAACCGGCTCGACAAGGCCCGCGTCCTTTGGGGCAAGCCGCCCGTAACTATCCCGCGTGCAATGGTCGCACTGACCAAGCGCGGAGACCCTTTGATCACGGAGAAACCGGAATGAACGCCGATGCGCCAATCAATGCAGGGCTGGACCTGACCTCTCCGCCAGCCAGCGGCCAGGGCATCAACCCGGCGCTGGCAGAAACCTATGCCGGGCGAAGCGCCTGTGTGATCGGCGCAGGCTTTGGCGGGATGGCGCTCGCCATGCGGCTGCAATCGGCTGGTATCGCCACCACCGTGGTCGAGGGCCGCGACAAGCCCGGTGGCCGCGCCTATTTCTGGGAAAAGGACGGCTTCACCTTTGATGCCGGACCGACCGTCATCACCGACCCGCCCTGCCTGGAAGAGCTGTGGCAGCTGACCGGCCACGACATTTCCGAAGACGTCGAGCTGATGAAGGTCATGCCATTCTATCGGCTCAATTGGCCCGACGGCACGAACTTCGATTATTCGAACGACGAGGACGAACTCAACGCTGAGATCGCCAAGCTCAATCCGGACGATGTGATCGGCTATGCCCGGTTCCTCGAATATTCCGCCGGTGTGTTCGAAGAGGGCTATGTGAAGCTCGGCCACAAGCCATTCCTCGATTTCAAAAGCATGCTCAAGGCCGCGCCTGCACTGGTCAAGAAACAGGCCTGGCGCAGCGTCTATTCCATGGTCTCAAGCTATATCGAAAACGAGAAGCTGCGCGAGGCGTTCAGCTTTCACTCGCTGCTGGTCGGCGGCAATCCGATGAACACCAGCTCTATCTATGCGCTGATCCACAAACTGGAGAAAGATGGCGGCGTGTGGTGGGCGCGCGGCGGCACCAACCGGCTGATTGCCGGCATGGTGCGCCATTTTGAGCGGCTGGGCGGCACGATGCGTGTCGGCGATGCGGTCAAGCAAGTGCACACGATGGGTAACCGCGCGACCGAGGTCGAAACCGAAAGCGGCTGGAAACAGCGCTTTGACGCAGTCGCCTCCAACGCCGACATCATGCATTCCTATCGCGATCTGCTGGGCGATTCCCAGCGCGGGAAGAAGGCGGCGAAATCCTTGTCGCGCAAGAGCTTCAGCCCCTCGCTGTTCGTGGTCCATTTCGGGCTGGAAGGCACCTGGCCGGGCATCGCGCACCATATGATCCTGTTCGGCCCGCGCTATAAGGGCCTGCTCGACGACATCTACAAGCACGGCGTGCTGCCGCAGGATTTCTCGATCTACCTGCACCACCCGACCGTGACCGATCCCAGCATGGCGCCCAAGGGCAAGAGCACGTTCTATGCGCTCGTGCCGGTCGCGCATATGGGCAAGATGCCGGTCGACTGGGACGAAGTCGGGCCGAAGCTTGAAAAGATGGTGCTGGACGAGGTCGGTCGCCGTCTGATCCCGGACATTCACGACCGGATCGTCACCAAGTTCAGCTACGCTCCAAAGGATTTTTCGCAGGATTTGAACGCTCACTTGGGCAGCGCTTTCAGCCTTGAGCCGGTGCTGTGGCAAAGCGCTTACCTGCGCGGCCACAACCGTGATGATGTGATCGAGAATTTCTACCTCGTCGGCGCAGGCACGCACCCGGGCGCTGGCATCCCCGGCGTGGTCGGCAGCGCGAAAGCGACAGCGGGCCTTGTGCTGGAGGACTTGGCGACGATGAAGACCGCATGAAACGCCTCGCTGTTTACTGCGGATCGGCAACGCCCGAGGATCCGCGCTATATTGAACTCGCCCGTACTGTCGGGGAAACGCTCGCGAACCGGGGTATCGGCGTCGTCTATGGCGGCGGCAGGCTTGGGTTGATGGGCGCGGTCGCCAATGGCGCGAAGCAAGCGGGCGGCGAGGTAATCGGGGTCATTCCAGAGGCGCTGGTTAACTCCGAAGTCGCCAACCACGATTGCGATGAGCTGATCACCGTGACCGGCATGCATGAGCGCAAGCAGCTCTTCACCGACCTCAGCGACGGCTTTGTCACCATCCCCGGCGGCGTCGGCACCATGGACGAGCTGTGGGAAGCGATCAGCTGGGCCCAGCTCGGCTATCACTCCGATCCGGTTGGGCTGCTCAACGCCTTTGGTTTCTACGACGACCTGATCAAGTTCAACGCCAAGATGGCAGAAGTCGGCTTTGTCCGTGAGGCGCATCAGAACATCCTGGTGGCCTCGGATAGTCTCGACGATTTGCTCGACAAGATGGCCGCTTATGTGCCGCACACGCCGATTTTCCGGATGAAGGCTGAGGAATTGTAAGCGTGTTTTTGGTTTTGCGACCAAGCCACCCGCCCCCTCCACCCTTCCACCCGGATGTTATCCCGGTAGGCTCCGGGTGGAAGGCCAACCGGGGGAAGCAGTCCCCCGGACTGCTTCTTCTGAAGGTCGCAGGGAGCGGGCAGGCTCCGGCAGCACGATGACTATCGACGCACAAAAACGCGCGGTTCTGGTCGAGCAGGCCCGCCTGGCGATCAAGCATGGATCGCAGAGCTTTTCCGCCGCATCCAAGCTGTTCGATGAGGAAACACGCGAACGCGCCTGGCTGCTCTATGCCTGGTGCCGCCGCGCTGATGACATTGCCGATAATCAGGACTTGGGCGGACCCTTGGGCGATCAATCCAGCGCAAAAGAACGCCTCGACCTGATCCGCCTGCTCACCGACAAAGCACTGAACGGAGAGCCGACCGGCGACCCGGCCTTCGATGCTTTGGGCGTGGTTGCGCAAGAATGCGGCCTGACCCAGCAAATGGCCGACGATGTGATCGAAGGTTTCGCGCTCGACGCCGCCGACTGGCGACCGCGCACCGAGGCGGACATGCTGCGCTATTGCTATCACGTGGCCGGCGCGGTTGGCGTCATGATGGCAGTCGTCATGGGCGTATCGCCGGACGATCAGGAAACGCTGGACCGCGCATGCGACCTCGGCCTAGCCTTCCAGCTCTCCAACATCGCGCGCGACATTGTAGAGGATGACGCGGCGGGGCGTTGTTATTTGCCCGAGATGTGGCTGGTTGAGGAAGACATTGAGCCCGGCCAGCATACCAAGCCGCATCACCGGCAGGAACTCGCCGATATGGCGACCAAGCTGGTGAAACTGGTCGAAAAGCACGAGGCCGCCGCGCGCGTTGGCGCTGAAAAGCTCCCCTTCCGCAGCCGCTGGGCGGTGCTGTCCGCCGCGCGCATTTACGGCGCGATCGGGCGCAAGGTGCGCAAGCGCGGGACCGAGGCGTGGAACACCCGCACCTATGTGCCCCGCTGGGAAAAGGCGCTGTATGGAGCGCGCGCGTTCCTCTCCGCTGCGATCAACCGCGAGAAACATCCTGACGGACCGATCACCTGGGGCATCAGGGATTTTCGGCCCAGACACTGACTTCCAGCGCCCGTTCGCTCTGAGCCGGTGACGCTGCGCGTCAGCTTCGCTTCCGAAGGGCGTGCGGACTCAGAACCACGTGCTTCGACAGGCTCAGCACGAACGGTTTCTTTTGTGCACGAGTCGCTCTACTCAACCCGGATGATCAATAAGCTCCTGATCGCCAATCGCGGCGAGATCGCCTGCCGTATCATCCGCACCGCGCGCGCAATGGGCGTGGCCACCGTCGCGGTCTATTCCGATGCCGATGCCAAGGCGCTGCATGTGCGCCAGGCCGATGAGGCGGTGCATATCGGCCCCTCGCCAGCTGCTGAAAGCTATCTGGTCGGCAAGAAGATTATCGCCGCCGCGAAGGAGACAGGCGCAGAAGCGATCCATCCCGGATATGGCTTTCTGTCAGAGAATGCCGACTTTGCGCAGGCCGTGCTGGACGCTGGGCTGATCTGGGTCGGGCCAAAGCCGGACAGCATCCGCGCAATGGGCCTGAAAGATGCCGCCAAGCAGCTGATGATGGATGCGGGCGTGCCCGTGACCCCCGGCTATCTGGGTGAGGATCAATCCGTCGAGCGCCTTAAGAAGGAGGCCGACGCCATCGGCTATCCCGTGCTGATCAAAGCGGTGGCGGGCGGCGGCGGCAAGGGCATGCGCAAGGTCGACGCGCCGGAGAATTTCGAAGCGGATCTGGAAAGCTGCCGGCGCGAGGCCAAGGCCAGCTTCGCCAACGATGAAGTGCTGCTGGAAAAGTGGATCACTTCTCCTCGCCATATCGAAGTGCAGGTGTTCGGCGACAGCCACGGCAATGTCGTCCATCTGTTTGAGCGCGACTGCAGTCTGCAACGCCGCCATCAAAAGGTCATCGAGGAAGCGCCGGCGCCGGGAATGGACGCAGCGACGCGCGAAGAGATTTGCGCCGCCGCTGTGCGCGCTGCGAAAGCGGTGGATTATGAAGGCGCAGGCACGATTGAGTTTATCGCAGATGCCAGCGAGGGCCTGCGCGCGGACCGCATCTTCTTTATGGAAATGAACACGCGGCTGCAGGTTGAGCATCCCGTGACCGAGGAAATCACCGGGGTCGATCTGGTCGAATGGCAGCTGCGCGTGGCGAGCGGCGAGCCGATCCCGCTGAAGCAGGAAGAGCTGAGCATCAATGGCCACGCCGTCGAAGCGCGGCTCTATGCCGAAGACCCGGCGAAGGGCTTTTTGCCGAGTACGGGGCGGTTGGAAATCGCTTGGATGGGTGCGGATTACTGCAGGATCGATACTGGAGTAGAAGAAGGAGCGGAAGTTTCTCCTTTTTACGACCCTATGATCGCCAAGATCATCTATCATGCCGAAGATCGAGAAACTGCGATTGATGGAATGTGGCGGGCCTGTGCAGTAACAGCGATCTCCCCAGTCCGAAGCAATGCTTGGTTCCTTCATCGCTTGCTCGAATTGCAGGAATTTCAATCAGGCGAGATGACGACGGGCACAATTGAATGTCATCTGGAGATGCTAACTCAACCGCCGAAGCTCTCGACTTTTGCCTTGCAGGATGTCGCGCATGAAACGGTGTTTCCCGACCTTGATGACGCCGACAAGGAGCTAAAAGGGTTTCGGCTCAATGCCGAGCGCAATACGATTGTCCGTCTGCTTATAGACGGTGACGGGGTCGCAGTTCCCACCTTCGACGCGGCAAGTGATCGCGAGAATGGAACTTACCGAGGGTTCCAAGGCGGAACAGGGATTGGGCTACACTGGGAGAATGGAGCTGTTTTCAAGGTGGCCCCCTATCGCCACGACGGAACCGGCCATGCCTCAGCCGCCGATGGCGCAATCCTCGCTCCCATGCCGGGCAAGGTCATCGAGGTAGACGTCACCGATGGCCAAGCAGTCAAAGCAGGCGACCGCCTGATGGTGCTCGAAGCGATGAAGATGGAACACGCACTCACCGCGCCGTTCGACGGGACCGTCACAGACCTTTCCGCCACGCAAGACGCGCAGGTGCAGGTCGAGGCGGTGCTTTGTATTGTTGAACCGGGCGTGGTGGAGCCAGCAAATCAGGAGTAATTTCCCTTCCCCGTTCACCCTGAACTCGGTTCAGGGTCCATCCCCGGGACTGATCCTGCAATTCGGGACTTGCGATGGATGCTGAAACAAGTTCAGCATGACGGTTTGTTGGAGAGTGTGGTGACCTGGGCAAAAGAACTAGCGGAATTGAGAACGCGCGAAGCCCTAGCCGAGCAGATGGGCGGCGAGGACAAGGTCGCGCGCCAACACGGGCGCGGCAAGATGGATGCCCGCGCGCGGCTCGCGGCATTCTGCGACGAAGGCTCTTTCCGCGAAATCGGCAAGATCGCGGGCAAGGGGCACTACGATGAAAACGGCGATCTAACCGGCGTCACCCCCGCCCCCTTCCTGTTCGGTAAGGCTACCGTGAATGGCCGCCCTGTCGTCGCAACCGCCGACGACTTCACCATTCGCGGCGGCGCGGCGGATGCCGGGATCGCGCGCAAGATGGTGCAGGCCGAAATGATGGCGCATGAGCTGAAGCTACCCATCATCCGCATGATCGACGGCACGGGTGGCGGCGGATCGGTCAAGACGTTGGAGATGATTGGCGCGACCTATATTCCCGCCGTTCCCGGCTGGAGCGATGTAGTCGAAAACCTCGATAGCGTGCCGGTGGTGGCGCTGGCGCTCGGCCCGACCGCCGGCCTCGGTGCCGCGCGCACGGTGGCCAGCCATTATTCGATCATGGTGCGCGGGCTCTCGCAATTGTTCGCCGCTGGCCCCGCCGTGGTCGATGGGCTGGGCGAGAGCTACAAGGGGTCCGACGATCACACTCAGGCCAAGGAAGAACTGGGCGGCGTGGACATCCATACCCGCAATGGCGTGGTCGATGATGAGGTCGCCAGCGAGGCCGAAGCCTTTGCCCGCGCGCGGCATTTCCTCAGCTTCATGCCCGAACATGTCGGCCAGTTTGCCCGCCGATCCCATTGCACCGATCCGGTCCATCGCCGCGAGGAGGCATTGCTCAGCCTAGTCCCGCGCGACGAAAAGCAGGTCTATTCCATGCGCCGCTGCATGGAGATGGTGCTGGATCAGGGCACCGTGTTCGAAATCGGCAGGAATTGGGGCCGTGCGGCGATCACTGCCCTCGCCCGGCTCGATGGTTGGCCGGTTGCAGTGGTGGCGAGCGATCCGAGCTATCTCCATGCAGCGGCGCA
>JBCBDF010000025.1:0-14834 GCA_038529875.1 Pseudomonadota bacterium
ATCAAACGCTTCCTGCCGCGCACGATCGACGAAGATCAGTGGGAAAGCGCCGACCGCGCACTGACGTGGCTGTGGACGGAATTCGGCCCGAAGAAAATGCCGAAACAGCGCGAGCGCCGCGAAGGTGAGAAGCCGCGCGTCAACATTATCGGCCCGTCCTATGGTATGTTCAACATGGCCAGCGATCTAGCGGAAATTCGCCGCATGATCGAAGGGATCGGTGCAGAGGTTGGCGTGGTGTTCCCGCTCGGCTGTCACTTGGCAGATATCCGCCAGCTGGGCATGGCAGATGCCAATGTCTGCATGTACCGCGAATTCGGACGCAATCTGTGCGAGACGCTGGAACGCCCATATTTTCAGGCACCCGTCGGCCTGACGTCCACCACCAAATTCCTGCGCGCCATCGGCGAAGAGCTGGGCCTGGACCCAGAGCCGTTTATCGAGCGCGAGAAACACACCACGATCAAGCCGCTGTGGGATCTGTGGCGCTCGGTTACTCAGGATTTCTTCGGCACTGCCAATTTCGGGATCGTCGCGAACGAGACCTATGCGCGCGGTGTTCGCGGCTTCCTTGAAGGCGATATGGGCCTGCCCTGTGCGTTCTCATATTCGCGCAGCGCGGGCGTGAAACCCAAGAACGAGGACGTGCGCGCAGACATCCACGCCAATCCGCCAATGGTGATGTTCGGCAGCTATAATGAGCGGATGTATCTGGCCGAAGCGCCAAGCGGATTTGGCCCAAGCGGCGTTTACATTCCCGCCAGCTTCCCAGGCGCAGCGATCCGCCGCCACACCGGCACGCCCTTCATGGGATATTCGGGCGCGACCTATCTGGTGCAGGAAGTGTGCAATGCGCTGTTCGATGCGCTGTTCCACATCCTGCCGCTCGGCACTGACCTCGACAAGGTTCCGGCCACGCCGGCGCGCGAGCTGATCGAACTTAGCTGGGATCCTGACGCGAAGGCGAAGCTCGACGAGCTGGTCGAAGCCCAGCCGGTCCTGGTGCGCATTTCCGCTGCGAAGCGCCTGCGCGATGCCGCCGAGCGCGCCGCGCGCAAACGCGGCGACGCCATAGTCACATCAGACTGCCTCGCCGACGCACTCCTTGCCGGAGAAAGCGTATGATGAGCGGCGCGACTAAAAACCAATTCACAAGATTGCCTGGAAACGGGCTCCATCATCCACGTGGGGGATCACGCGGGGATATCGTCGGGGGCACACCAGCCCTCACTACAACAACAGAATACGGAGAATACCATGAACGATCCGGCTGATCGCCCGAGCGTTGGCACGTATCTGACCGACGAGGAAGCCAAGGAGATCCATAAAGCATTTATGGGGACCTTCGCCCTCTACGTCGGCATTGCTGTCGTCGCTCACCTATTGCTTTGGGTTAACAAGCCCTGGCTTCCACTCCTCTGATCCTCAAAAGATAGGAATTACCTATGTGGAGAATTTGGCATCAATTCGATGTGCGCAGGGTGCTAGTTGCCTTGCACGTGGGCTTGGCCGTTCTGGCCTTTAGCATCCACTTCATCCTGCTCAGCACGGACCGCTATAACTGGCTCGACGGCCCTGGCGCGTCGACGTCACAAGCAGCTGCAGTGATCGAGAGCTCGGAAGCCTCCGGCTAGCCGAGCCTCATTAGTGAGTGGAGGCAGGTTCGCCTGCCTCCAACAACTGATCGACAACGAGAGTAACCTGCCGTTCCGGCGGGGAGGATGGATGTATGCTCCTTAGTTTCGAGCGCAAATACCGCGTGCGTGGTGGCACCCTGGTCGGGGGGGATCTCTTCGATTTCTGGGTCGGGCCATTTTACGTCGGATTTTTCGGGGTAACGACTGCAATCAGCGCGCTGCTGGGGACGATGTTGATCTTCGCGGCGGCGGCTCAGGGTCCAACCCTGAACCCGTGGCTTATCTCAATCGAACCGCCGGCAATCGAAGCCGGCCTGGCCTTCATGCCGCTCAATGAAGGCGGCTATTGGCAAATCATCACGGGCTGCGCGATCGTCGCATTCGGCTCTTGGATTGGGCGCCAGGTAGAAATTTCGCGCAAGCTCGGCATGGGCCTGCACGTTCCCTTCGCCTTCAGCTTTGCGGTGCTCGCCTATGTGACGTTGGTGGTGATCCGTCCGGTTCTGATGGGCGCCTGGGGTCACGGATTTCCATACGGTATCTGGACGCACTTGGATTGGGTGTCGAACGTCGGCTACCAATATGTGAACTTCCACTACAACCCGCTGCATATGATCGCGATCACGTTCTTCTTTACGACGTGCCTTGCGCTGGCTTTGCATGGCGGACTGGTGCTCTCGGCGGTTAACCCCGGCAAGGACACCGAAGTCAAATCGCCGGAATATGAAGACACCTATTTCCGCGACTTCATCGGCTATTCGGTCGGCACTTTGGGCATCCACCGGGTCGGTTTGATCCTAGCGCTCAATGCCGGTTTCTGGAGCGCCGCATGCATCGTGATATCCGGCCCACTCTATGTCGGCAGCTGGCCAGAATTCTGGGAATTCTGGAAAGCCATTCCGATCTGGTCCTGAGGAGAACCTGGCAATGTTTCGCTATCAAAACATCTTCACTCAGATCCAGGTCAAGGCTGAGCCCGAAATGGGTGTGGCCCTGCCCGCTGGCAGCGAAGAGCGCGTCGACAGCACCTTCTACAGCTATTGGGCGGGCAAGATCGGTCAGGCGCAGATTGGCCCGTTCTATCTCGGCTGGCTCGGCCTGATCGCAATCGCATTTGGCGGTGCCGCGATCGTCATAATCGGTATGAACATGGCCGCTCAGGTCAATTGGAGCCCACAAGGCTTCATGCGTGAATTCTTCTGGCTCTCGCTTGATCCTCCCGGTCCTGAATACGGCTTTAGTCCATTTGTGCCTTTGAACGAGGGCGGCTGGTTCATCATGTCCGGGGCGTTCCTGACCATCGCGGTCCTGTGCTGGTGGACGCGCACCTATATGCGAGCCAAGGCGCTGGGCATGGGGATGCATATTCCGTGGGCCTTCGCCAGCGCGATCTGGCTGTTCCTGGTGCTGGGCTTCATTCGGCCGATGCTGCTGGGAAGCTGGAACGAAGCCGTGCCATACGGCGTGTTCTCGCACTTGGATTGGACCAACAATTTCTCGCTGATTTACGGCAACCTGTTCTACAATCCGTTCCATGCGCTCTCGATTGTCTTCCTCTATGGCTCGGCGCTGCTGTTCGCCATGCACGGGGCGACGATCCTTGCGGTTGGTCGCTATGGCGGCGAACGCGAGATCGAGCAGATCACCGATCGCGGCACCGCATCGGAGCGTGCTGCCCTGTTCTGGCGCTGGACCATGGGCTTTAACGCATCGATGGAATCGATCCACCGCTGGGCCTGGTGGTTCGCGGTGCTCACGACGCTGACCGGCGGGATTGGTATCCTGCTGACCGGAACCGTGGTCGATAACTGGTACGTCTGGGCGCAAGAGCACCATTACGCGCCAATGTAAGGGCCAAGCGAAATCGGGGGTCTTGGCCCTGGCGAGTCCCTATCTCCTCTCCAGTTAGGTTTGGCTCGCACAAACGGAAACCCGGCCCTGAAAAGGGTCGGGTTTTCTCGTACCTGACCCGTGAGTATTGCCGCCTTGAGTACAGGGTCGCCAATATGCCGGAATGCGCCGCTAATCCCGCATTTGCGAAAAGCGCAGCCGCAGGTCGAGCAAGTGCAGCGGCAGCGACAATGCCAGCGGCAGCGCGATCCAATACCAAGGCGCATCGACCAGAGCCGCGCGCAAGCCAAGCACAATCAGCGCGGCTGGACCAAGCAATCCGATAATCTCCAGCCAGCGCCATCCGCGCATCTTCAGCCACACGGATTCAGCTGCGAGCACAGCCAGAACTATGTCCGCAGCGTGGCCCGATTGGATCAATGCATCGATCATTGCAGTGCGTCAGGGATCTCAGCCAAACGGGCCGTTAAGCTCGACAATTTGCCAATTGAGCGCGCCCGCAATCGTGACCCAGATCAGATAGGGCACGAGCAACAGGCTGGCCGTCTTTGAATAACGGTAGGAGTAAATGATCAGCGCCAGGATCGAGAGCCACAGCAGCATCAGTTCGATAAAGGCAAGATCGGGCCGCTGAATGCGGAAGAAGATCAGGCTCCATGTGATGTTGAGAAACGCATTGAGCGAAAACAGGCAGACCAGAACATCCGATACGCGGCGCGTTGGCGCGGCTAGCCACGCGCTCACCGCCGATGCGGTCGCAAAGGCGAAGATGATCGTCCAGGCGATCGGGAATAATTGATCGGGCGGGTTCCAGCTCGGCTTCTCAAGCGATTGATACCACGGCCCCAGATCGGTGATCGTCGCGCCCAGCATCGCCACGGCAATCGCCGCAATACTGGCAACGACAACTGGCAATACCCAGTATTTGCCCATTAGGCCCTGCTTCCATAAATTGTTTCGGTCATGGCGCGGGGCCTAGGCAGGCGCCTTCAGCCCAAGCAGGTGTGCGCAATCCTTCAGGAAGATTTTGACATGCGCCATCGGCTTCGCGCGAACCAGCTTCTTGTTCATGTAGGCCTGCCAGGTGAGCTGCTGCACGTCCTTGTCATCGCACATGGTGACGAAGCGCTCACGACGCTTATCGCTCGAATACCAGAAGTATTGCATCATCCCGAGCACCCAGAAAACCTTGCCGTGTTCTTTCATGAAGCGTTTGCGCGCACGGCGCAGTGCCTTCACCTCTCCGGTTGCCAAGCATTCTGCCGCAGCTTCCGCGACGAAACGACCGCCGATCATGGCATAGTAAATGCCTTCGCCCGATGCCGGTGCGACAATTCCCGCGGCGTCGCCTGCGACAATGACATCGCGGCCATTGTCCCAGCGCTTCAAGGGCTTCAGCGGAATCGGTGCGCCTTCGCGGCGTACGGTCTCGCATTTGGACAGCCCTAGGTCATCGCGCATCGTGCTGACCGCGCCGCGTAATGAAAAGCCTTTGTTCGCGCTGCCAACACCAACACTTGCTGTCTTCCCATGCGGGAATACCCAGGCATAGAAATCGGGCGAGAGCCTGCCCTGGTAGAACACATCGCAACGCGCGGGGTCATAGGCATCATTTGCGACAGCGGGGGATTCGATGATCTCGTGATAGGCGAACACGCAGGGAATTTTTTCGGCCCCCGGAATGTTCTGTTTGGCGACTGCCGAGCGCGCTCCGTCGGCGCCGATCACCAATTTCGCGCGCACGCGCTCGATCTCGCCGCCGCGCTCGCGCCGATAGCACAGGATTGCTCCTTCCTGATCGTCGCGCTCGATGTGGTCGAATGTCGCAGACAGCCGTTCGGCCCCGGATTTCTCGGCCCGTTCGCGCAGCCATTCGTCAAACTCTTCGCGATCGACCATGCCGACATAACCGATCTCGCCCACCGGCATATCGACCGCGCGGTTAGACGGCGCGATCATTCTGGCGGAGCGCGCGCGCGCCACCAGCAGGCTTTGCGGAATTTCGAAATCCTCCATCAGTCGCGGCGGCACGGCTCCCCCGCATGGCTTGATCCGCCCTCCCCGTTCCATCAGCAAGACAGAATGCCCTGCGCGCGCCAGTTCGTCCGCCGCGGTCGCCCCGGTCGGGCCTCCGCCAATTACAGCAACGTCATAGATTTTCTCTGTCATGCGAACACCTGCTTTTGCGTTTGGACTTCCTGGCGAGTGGCCCGGATGGCCAGCCCTGCGGCGACGATGAACAGCGCCGCCTCTGCTGCGAATATCGGTTGGAATGCGCTGCCATCGGCCTGGCTGGCGCGGCGGGCGAAATCGACGCCGAGCGCGCCGAGCAATCCGCCAAGTCCGAAGGCGATTGCCTGGCTCGCGCCCCAAACGCCCATGCGCACGCCTTCGCGGGTTTTCTCCCCCGCCCCGGCCAGCCCCATCATTGCGCCAATAGCTGCGACCGCGAACAGGCCGTTGCAAAAGCCGAGCGCAAAGACATTGGCGGCCAGAGGCCAACCGGGGCCATAAGCAGCCGCAGTCGAAAGCCCGACCAGCGCAAGCGCCGAGCCGAGGCAGCCGACAACGATCCAAACCTTGAGGTCGACCGGCATCCGGCCCGCAAACGCGCTCCCGCCGATCCCGGCCACGATCATGCCAGCGAGCACGCCGCCATGTTGCAGCCCCGCGAGCTGGGTCGATTCGCCCAGCGGCATATCGAAAACCAGACCGGCAAAGGGCTCCAGGATCAGGTCCTGCATGCTGTAAGCCAGCATCGAGACGAAGATGAAAATCGTGAATCGCCGCGCTTCTTTTTCGCGTAATATCTCGCGCAAGGCTTCGCCGAAATCGGGAGCGGGTCCAGCCTTGGCTGTCTCCGCGAAAGCGTGCTCACCGCGTTCAAGTCGGAAAACGGCAAGTGCCGTGACCAGCACCGCTGCGATGGCGACACCGCTTGCAACATTGACGAGGCGATCGGGCGAGAACGGCTCACCCGGAAAGGCAGGTTTGAGCAACGTGCCTGCTATTGCTGCTGACAAAACAATCCCCGCGACCATCATGATCCAGGTTGTCGCGGCGGCGGCTGCGCGCCTACCCGGTGCCACGCCTGAGGCCAATAGCGCCAGAGCCGATGTGCCGCTCGCGCCGACGCCGATGCCGATTAACGAGAAGGCCAATATCGCCAGCGCAATCGCCGCGCCGCGCGCCTCGTCCATCATCACAGTTGCCTGCACCGCGAGCAGAGCGCCGCCTGCCAATACCGCCATCCCGCCAAGGATCCAGGGCGTGCGTTTGCGCCCCTTATCCGATCCGTGGCCCCAGATCGGCCGCCCCAATTGCACCGCATAATGCCACGCGACGAGGCCCGCTGGCAGCGCCGCGACCAGCGCGTATTCGACCACCATCACCCGATTGAGCATGGAGGTTGCGAGCATCACTATCGCACCGATGGAGGCTTGCACCAGTCCGATCCGGGCGATGGAAAGCCAGCCCAGCCCTCGCGCATTGGCGACACCGCCAGCCATCAGATATAGCCTCCAAGGCCGAGCGCTGCGGCCAGCATTCCCAGCACATAGAGCGTCACGCCAACCCCATTATACCACGGGGCAAATTTCGCCGGATTGCTAAGCAGACGCGGCATTGCGGCGAATTGCGCGAGCAGCATTGCGGCAACGATAAATGCCGAACCCCGCAGACCCCAGTGCCACAGCAAGGCAATCACTATGATCTGCGCCATTGCCATGACCGTGCAGGCCAATCGCGCCGCATTGGACACGCCGAGTGTGACCGGCAACGACTTGAGCCCGGTCGCGCGGTCTCCCTCGACCGCCTTGAAATCATTGAGCGTCATGATGCCGTGCGCGCCAACGCTATACAGCACCAGAACCATCAGAACCTGAGTGGACGGCAAAGCGCCCGTCATCACACTCGCGCCTGTGAACCAGCTCAACCCCTCGTAGGTCAGACCGACCACGGCGGGCCCAGCCCATCCGCTCACCTTCAGGCGAAATGGTGGCGCGCTGTAAGCCCAGGCAAGCGCGAGACCGACAAGGCCCGCCGCAAACACCCACGGCCCAAGCATCCATGCAACCAATGCCGAAATGCCGGTGCCGATAAGGGCGATGTACAGGCCCCACCGCCCGGCGATCCTGCCCGAAGGTATTGGTCGGTCCGGCTCGTTAATGGCATCGACGTGGCGGTCGAACCAATCGTTCACCGCCTGGCTGGTGCCGCAAACCAATGGTCCGGCGAGCAGGATACCGGCGGCAACGAACCACCAGCGGCCATCCAGGCTCGCGCCGGACGAAACCGCGCCGCACATAAAGGCCCACATGGGGGGAAACCAGGTTATCGGTTTGAGAAGCTGGACAACGTCGCGGAGCGCCGGAGCTGGCGCAGATTGATTCGAGACCGCAGAACGCTGCATAAATGCAGGCTATGCCTGACACTCACATGCGTCAAATTATTTTGACACTTTAATTTGTCACTTGCGAATTTTGCACGCAATTGGTGGAAAACTAGTCATTTTCGCCGGTCAAATTGCCCAATCCGTGGCGATGCAGCTTCGAATAGAGGCTCTGCCGTGAAAGGCCGAGAATTTCGGCTGCCGATGCGCGATTATCAGAGGTGTAAGAAAGCGCTGCCTCGATGCACAGCCGCTCGATCAAATCGGTGCTCTCGCGAACGATATCCTTCAATGACATGCGCCCCACCAGATCGGTAAGTTGCTCGACCGAGCGGGGCATATCCTCGGTTCCAGGCGGGAGATCGCGCAAACGCCGACCAATCGGACGAATGACAAAGCCATAGAGCGGATCTTCGGTGGAACTGACCACGGCGGAGAGCTCAACTTGTTCACCGCTATCCTCGTCCCGTGCGCGCAAAACCGTGCTGACATTACGGGCCGAACCATGCTTCTCAAGCTGGCCTTCGATCAATTCGAGATCGATGCCGGGCCGCCCCAGCCATTCCGACAGATGGCGACCGCGCAGCTGATCCGCACTGCCCGCTTGCACCAGCTCAACGAAGGCCGCGTTGGCGCCAACCAAATGCATATCCTTGTCCGCAACGACAAAGGCATCGGGCATGCTCTCGACCAATTCCGTAAGAGGAGATGACGTAGAATCACTCGCTTCACCAGAGGCTTGCGCACAGCGTAGCAACAAATAGCGCGCGCGATCCTGGGTGAAGCTCGACGCTGTGAACCAAGCGGGGTTACCTCCCTTGGCCAGCATCAATTCCGAAGGCGACGCTGCCTCCGATGCCAGCGCGGCCCCCACCATTGCCATCACGTCATCGCGCGACTTTCGATCGAACAGCGTCAGCAGCTTCTTACCCACCAACGCCCCGTGACGCGCGCCGAACATGTCATGCGCGGCCGGGTTGGCTTCGCGAACCTTGTGGGCAGACGCATCGATAATCAGCACCGGCTCCGCCGAGGCTTCGAACAGCATGCGATAGCGCGTTTCAAGCTGGCGCAATCGCAGGTAATCACGCTCAAGCGATTGCTGAACCTGAAGAAGGCGTTGCTGCAGTTTGGCCGCCTCGCGCAGGTCGCGGCCAAAGGCTATACGATGCTCGCCACCATTGACGCTGACCACCACATAGCGGATCGGCACATCGCCATCGCCCGCAATATGATTGACCTGCCGCCAATGCTGCACTTCGCCGCGGCGTGCGGCGGCCAGCATCTCCATGATTTTGGGGCGGCTTTCGATCGTGACCGTGTCGATCCAGTTTTGACCTGTCAGGTTGTCGAGCCCCGGATAATGATCCGGGTCGTATGCCGCGTCCAAAATAGTCCCAGTATCGTCGAGCACGAGTGTGATATCGCCCGCCACCATCGCCAGCTTCATGGCTGCGTCGGCGTCAAGCGAATCGAACAGCTCGGCCGCTTGGCCGAACGGGTTCTTGCCCTCGATACTGTGCTTTCGGGTTAGCATCCGCACTCCGCCTTAACGCGCGTGTTGAACGCTCGATATCGCATCCTGGACCAATTCTTCCGCTACATTCAATGCCAAACGGGCGTCCGGTGCAGTACCATCGGCTCCGACTTCTGCGACCAAGCCGGGGGTTTCGTTGACCACACGACCGCCAATCATCACGCACATGTGAGGGTTGGCGGCAACGCTTCGCAAGGCGCTGATTATGTGGCTGATCGAGGCGCTAGGACAATCACGAGATATGGTCAATCCTACCACATCGAAGGGCTTTTCCGCCGCGCATTTGAGCAATTCTCCGCGCCCTGGCTCGACCAGAACCTGGCTATTCCAGCCGGCCCTGGCGAAGACATCTTCGAGCATGATCGCACCAAAACTGTGCTGTTCCCCGGGAAGCGGGGCGACAAGAATGCTGCGCGGGGAAGACATCGCGTTGATGATCGGAGGAGCGCGATGTGCAATCTCCCGCATCACTTCCTGCAAACGCCACAAACCCATTGTAACATCGACGAAATCGCACTCGTCGGCTTCCCACAATTCGCCAAGTTTGCGCGCAGCGGGGGCAAGCAGATCGATATAGATTGAAGCGACGCTTACCCCATCATCAAGATAGGCATGCACCACTTCGAGTAGTTCCGCAGCCTCTGCCTCCAACGGCAGCGTTGCAAAGCGGCTCGCATCGTAAGGGTCGATTTCGCTTGTCGAGAGTTTGGAGCGGTCCGAAATCTCCGCGGAGTGCGCCATAAATAATCGGGGGATGATCTCACCCTCGATTATCGTACTGATCGATTCGTCGCCCAACATTGCCGGGCTGCCATCGCTTTGTTCGCGCCCCTTGCGTTTTAATCGAGAAAACGGCTCGCCGATCACTTTGCGTAAAGCAGCAGAGCCAGAGCCCATCACAAATGCCATTTCCAGACTCTCCCAGTCTGTCGGACCAAGATAGATCCAAATTCGGGCCACTATAGACCCAAATACGGCGCGAATAGCGTCGTCGCCAATGAGAGCGGGACGTGTGCGACTCCGAAATCATCAACAGGCGTTTGAATACGCTGTTTTTGGATTGCTGGCAAATGAACGATTAAATTCAGTGTCAAGTCGAGTTGTCGTCAAGATAGATTGACACCAGAAGGCGACTCGTCGTAAGCTTCATTTCTGTAAAGCGGAGGCATTTCGCAAAGCATGGGACGGGATACCCAGAGGCTGGACGACACATTCACCGAGACGCAGGTGGCAAACGCACGCGCCGGGAATTCAGGGACGCTCTACACGTCGGAAGAGCGTCGCCGTCGTGACGAGTCGATCTGGACCACCGTTCAAGGCGTGCTCGCACCGCTCCAATTCCTGGTCTTCCTCATCAGCCTTGGCCTTGTGGTTCGCTATCTCGTCAGCGGCGAAGGCGCATTCGCAGCCGATGTCTCGATCGTCATCAAAACGCTCACGCTCTACACAATCATGATCACCGGATCGGTGTGGGAGAAGGTCGTGTTTGGCCGCTGGCTGTTCGCGCCCGCGTTCTTCTGGGAGGACGTCTTCTCAATGCTCGTGCTGGCACTGCACACGCTCTATATCGTGATGCTGCTGGGTGCGATCGGCTCGATCGAGGCGCGCATGATGGTCGCGCTGGCAGCCTATGCGGCATACGTCATCAATGCCGGGCAATTCCTGCTGAAGCTGCGCGCTGCGCGGCTGCAAGGCAGTCTTGAAGCGGAGGCGGTTCCAGCATGAACGCTCTCCCTCCATCAAGCGGCTGCGCATCCGATCTTGCCCTGAAACAGCGCCCATCAGATCCGGCGCCAATCCCGCGCGCCGAAGTCTTAAGGGAGCGCGGCCAACGCGAAGTGTTCTGCGGCCTCACGGGCATCATCTGGCTGCACCGCAAGATGCAGGACGCTTTCTTCCTGGTCGTCGGCTCGCGCACCTGCGCGCATTTGCTGCAATCGGCAGCGGGCGTGATGATCTTTGCCGAACCGCGCTTCGCCACCGCTATCATGGAAGAGCGCGATCTGGCCGGCATGGTCGATGCGCAGGACGAATTGGACCGAGTCGTGGGCCGGTTGCTGGAGCGGCGTCCAGATATCTCGACACTTTTCCTTGTCGGGTCTTGTCCATCGGAAGTGATCAAACTGGACTTGGCCAAGGCCGCTGAACGCCTCGGAGCAAAGCACGCTGGCGATGTCCGCATCCTCAATTATTCCGGCAGCGGGATCGAGACGACATTTACTCAAGGCGAAGACGCCTGCCTCGCTTCGCTTGTCCCGGAAATGCCCGCTGGCGATCCTGATGGTGAGCAAGAGCTGCTGATTGTCGGCTCGCTGCCAGACATTGTCGAAGACCAGTTCCTGCGCCTGTTCGACCAGCTTGGTATCAAGCGTGTCGGCGCTTTGCCCGCGCGCAAGTCTGGCGAATTGCCAAGCGTCGGGCCGAACACGCGCTATCTGCTGGCTCAACCGTTCCTCGCCGATACCGCACTGGCGCTGGAGGGTCGCGGCGCACAGCGGCTCGATGCGCTGTTCCCGTTTGGCGCTGAGGGCACAACCAATTGGCTGCACGCTGCCGCCGACGCTTTCGGCATTGATGAAATGCACTTCAACAGCGTGATCGCTGGCCCGCGTGAACGCGCCAAACGCGCAATTGAACACAGCCGCGAGCAGCTGGGCGGCAAACGCATCAGCTTCCTGCCAGACTCGCAACTCGAAGTGCCGCTGGCGCGTTTTCTGAACCAAGAGCTAGGCATGGAGCCGATTGAGATCGGCACGCCTTATCTGCACCGCAAGCACCTCGCCCAAGAGCTCGAATTGCTGCCTGACAGCGCCCGGCTTTCCGAAGGGCAGCATGTCGATAAGCAGCTCGATCGGGTGCGCGATGACAAGCCTGACCTTACCGTTTGCGGCCTTGGCCTCGCCAACCCGCTGGAGGCCGAAGGCTTCACCACCAAATGGGCAATAGAGCTCGTCTTCTCACCCATTCACGGGTTTGAGCAGGCAGGCGATTTGGCCGAATTGTTCGCCCGTCCCCTGCGCCGCCGCGACGTGTTGAAGGTATAGGCGATGCAGCTATCCGTCTGGACATATGAAGGACCGCCCCACGTTGGAGCTATGCGCGTCGCCACGGCGATGGAGGGGATGCATTATCTGCTCCACGCGCCGCAGGGCGATACCTATGCCGATCTGCTGTTCACGATGATCGAGCGGCGCAATAAGCGTCCGCCGGTCACCTACACCACATTCGAAGCGCGCGATCTGGGCAAGGATACCGCGCAATTGTTCCAGGATGCCGCGCGCGACGCCGCCGAGCGGTTCGAGCCGCAAGCGATGATGGTCGGCGCATCCTGCACGGCAGAGCTGATCCAGGACGATCCCGCTGGGCTTTCAGAGGCGATGGACCTGCCCTGCCCCGTCATCCCGCTGGAGCTGCCGAGCTATCAGCGCAAGGAAAACTGGGGCGCTGCGGAAAGCTTCTACCAGATTGTCCGTGTGCTGGCTGACCGTTCAGTCAAACCGGCTCCGCGCGAAGGTCGCCGCCCACTGGTCAACATCCTTGGGCCAACCGCACTTGGCTTCCGCCACCGCGACGATCTGGTCGAGACCCGCAAGATTCTAGAAGAATTAGGCGTCGACGTACATCTGGTCGCACCTTTGGGCGCAAGCCCGCGCGACATCACACAGATCGGCGCGGCCGATTTCAACATCGTTCTCTACCCCGAAATTGGAGATGAAGCGGCCCGCTGGCTTGAGCGTGAGTTCAAGCAGCCTGCCGTTCGCACGGTCCCGATAGGCGTTGGCGCTACGCGCGCGTTTATCGCGGAGGTCGCCGAGTTAGCAGAGGTTGATCCCACTTCTGCGCTCGGCGACAATTCCTCCCGGATGCCGTGGTGGAGCCGCTCGGTCGATTCCAATTACCTGACCGGCAAGCGGGTCTTCATCTTTGGCGATGCGACCCATGCCGTCGCCGCCGCCAGGATCGCTCATGAAGAGCTGGGCTTCGAGGTTTGCGGGCTCGGTTGCTACAACCGCGAATTCGCCCGCGATATCCGCGCTGCTGCCAAGCTGTATGGCGTCGAACCGCTGATCACCGACGACCATATGGAAGTCGAAGACGCGATCATCGCCGCCCAGCCGGAAATGGTGCTGGGCACGCAGATGGAGCGGCACATCGCCAAGCGGCTGGGCATGCCCTGCGCGGTTATCTCAGCGCCGGTGCACGTGCAGGATTTCCCTGCGCGCCACTCCCCGCAAATGGGCTTCGAAGGCGCAAATGTGATTTTCGACACCTGGGTGCACCCGCTGGTTATGGGGCTGGAGGAGCATTTGCTCACCATGTTCCGCGATGACTTTGAGTTTTCCGATGAGAACGGTCCATCGCACCATGCGGCTCATGCGCCGCGCCAGCACGCTCCGTTCGTGTCGAGCGAAGTCGAGACACTTGAGAAAACGCCGCACAAACATCTCTCGACTGCGCTCGAGACGAGCGGTGATGCAGAAGGCTCGCCGTGGACCGCCGAGGCCGAGCGCGAATTGAAGAAAATCCCGTTCTTTGTTCGCGGCAAGGCCCGCCGCAACACAGAGAGCTTCGCCGCCGACCAAGGTCGCGCGGAAATCGACCTCGAAACGCTGTACGATGCGAAGGCGCATTATGCACGGTAGCGCGCGCACCTCTAAGGCCGAGACGCCCACCAACGACGCAAAAGTTCGCGTCGTCATCGTCACGCTCGACAATCACCTGAAAGGCGCAGTTGAGCGCGCTGATGAAGAGCTGTCGCGCGACAATATCTCGCTCTCGCTGCATGCTGCCGCAGATTGGGATCGCGATAGCGCCAATCTGGAGCGGACCAAGGCCGCGATTGCCGAGGCCGATATCGTCATCGCGACAATGCTGTTCCTTGACGATCATGTCCGCGCGATCCTGCCTGCGTTGGAAGAGCGCCGCGAAAATTGCGACGCGATGCTCGGCCTGATGTCTGCCGGTGAAATCGTGAAGCTGACGCGGCTGGGCGGATACCGCATGGATGCGCCCGCCAAAGGCCCGCTGGCACTGCTGAAGAAGCTGCGCGGTTCACCCAAGAAAAACGCAAGCTCTGGCGCGGGGCAGATGAAGATGCTGCGCCGCCTGCCGAAAATCCTGCGCTTCATTCCCGGCACCGCGCAGGATGTGCGCGCCTACTTCCTGACGTTGCAATACTGGCTGGCCGGATCGGATGAGAATGTCGTCGCGATGGTGCGCGGCCTGATCGACCGCTACGCCGATGGCGAGCGGATTGCACGGCGCGGTGAGACCCCAGCCGAGGCTCCGCGCGAATACCCCGAATTGGGCGTGTATCACCCGCGTACCGAGCAATTGATTTCGGAAGGCGCACGCCTCCTTCCTCGCAAGAAAGGCAAGCAGGGTACGGTCGGTCTGCTGCTGCTGCGCTCTTACCTGC
>JBCBDF010000026.1:0-14496 GCA_038529875.1 Pseudomonadota bacterium
GGTTTGGCCGGTGCAGCCCATTCCGAAGCAAGGCTCGCTGCTGGTCGAAATCTATACCGGCCTGGCTTCGAAAGAAGCGGCGGCAAATATGACCGGGCGCGGCGCGCGGACAAAGCTGTTGACCTATGCCGATCTCAATTCCGCATTGGAGGCTCTGGGCAGCCCGCCCGTGTCCCAAACCGGCGAAGTCGACGACCATTCCTCCGACGCTTTGCTGACCGCCGCATGGTTGCGCAAAGTGCATAAAGAGCCTGAACGCTGGGAGCCGCGCACGCTGACAGCTGAAATTGCCCGCGTTGAGGGCTGGACATTCGGAGCGCTTTAGGGCTAGCGGGCTTTCCCGTCGCGCTTCACCACGGTTGTGGATTCGGGCACGACGATAAATGGGCCGGCTTAGCTCAGTTGGTAGAGCAGTTGATTTGTAATCATCAGGCCGCGGGTTCGACTCCTGCAGCCGGCACCATTTTTCACCAAAGAAACGTTCAACCCCGCCCGCGGTAGGGCTGGACGCCTTGATCCGGCACCCAAAGCCCCTCGGGCGCTGCGCCCGTCTGCCAGAAAACGTCAATCGGGATGCCGCCGCGCGGATACCAATATCCGCCGATGCGCAGCCATTTGGGTTGCATTTCCTCTGCCAACCGCTGGCCAATGCCAACCGTCACGTCCTCGTGAAAGCCGTTGTGATTGCGGAATGAGCCAAGAAACAGCTTGAGGCTCTTCGATTCAACAATCGTCTCACCCGGCGCATAATCGATCACCAGATGCGCAAAGTCAGGCTGGCTTGTGACCGGGCACAGCGAGGTAAACTCGGGTGCGGCAAAGCGTACCAGGAACAGCGCACCCTTGCGCGGATTGGGCACGTAATCGAGCACCGCCTCCTCCGGCGAGGTGGGCAACGGGGTATCCTTGCCGAGAAAGGCGGGACCGGCTTCGTTTTCAGGTGTGCTTTCCATGCCGCGCTGTTGCCGTGAAAGCGCACTTCATGCAAGCGACAAGCCGGGGTCAGGACCTATTAACTGCGCCGGGCATGGTTTGAAGCAATTGGCTTTGTTGCAAAGATCGGGAGCGCAGGAAATGCAGCGTATTTTCAAGCTTCTGCGACGCTGCAGCGGGGTTAATTGGTCAAATCCCCTCGGGACGCCTGTGCGGTTAATAGGCCCTGACCCTAGACGGGAGCGCGTTAATATCTATGTCAGGCGCAACACCCCATTACCCCATTTTTTGAAAACCTATGCGCGCTCCAATTCGCCTTTCCCGCCCTGTTACGACCGGCCTAGCCCTGTCAGCCGCTGCATTGGCTTTTGCCGCGCCGCTGGCCCTGCCCGATGGGGCGCACGCTTCGCCAGGCGGGTTCTCGCTACCTACGGCGACGCCCACGCCGACCTCGCAGCCGGATGTGGAGGGCCCAGCCGATGATACTGGCGCGGTTCCGCTGGCTCCACGCGTGATCCCAACCGAGACGCCCACTCCCACACCAATACCAAGCGCTACGCCCAGTATTGCGCCGACCCTGAATCCGACTGATAGCGCCACGCCCCCAGCGACCGACACATCGACTGTCCAGCCGCTTCCAAGGGAGACGGCGGTTCCTTCGCAGACGGCACCGACCGACAGCGCAGCCGCGCCCGGACCAACGACAATCGCTCTACCGATCAGTGCGCCGACCGGGGGCACTCCCGATGCGCCTGCTGGACTGGAGGAGGCGCCCGCTGAGGCAGCAACGGACGCAACAGGCCTGAACACCAGTGGCGACCTGCCCTTGCCGGACACTGACGCTTTGCCCGCCACTCAATCGAGCGCTGACACAGCTGCGCAGGATTGGTCGGTCGAAGATTGGGTCCGCGAACTGCCACTATGGGCGCGGATCGCGGGTGGCATCGGTTTGCTCGCCGCTCTTATCGCAGGTCTATTGCTCGTGCGACGTCGCACAGCGGCCACCGCCGTGCCGGAGATTGAGCGCCCACAAGTCCCCGCCGCACCTGCTCCCGAGCCAACACCTGTCACTGCAGCCGAACCGATGAGCGAGATCGATCCAGTCGCCGCTGGTGCAGCCCCGGCTCGCATCGACGTCAAGCTGGAGATCGTCAGCGCAACCCGCAGCTTGATGAACTTCACGCTCGATTACCGCCTGACATTGGCCAATCGCACGCCAAATGCCGTGCGCGATGTCTCGGTCGCCGCAATCCTGACCAGCGCCCAGAAACAGGCTGCGCTAGGCGGCCAGATCGGCTTCGACCGGCCCGAGCCGGAAGCGGTCCCGCGCATTGGCCCGAACAAGAGCCACATGATCGCAGGGCAAGTGCAATTGCCGGTCAGCAAGCTGCAAGTGATGCATCAGGGCAATAAACCGTTGTTTGTGCCGCTGCTCCAGGTGACCATCACCCAGGGGAGCAGCGAACCGCTGACACGCCATTATGTGATTGGTCTGCCCAGCACAGCCAGCGCATCGCGACTGCACCCGATCCCGCTCGACGTTCCGCCGGGCGGCCTCCCCGGCCTGCGCGCCCGCGAGCTGGAAACACAGCCGGCTTAGCGCTGAGAGGCGGCATGCACTTGGCGGCGGCGTGTGGGCGCGCTACCGCTGGCCACGATGAATGATCTGAGCAATTCCCTCGTCAGCACCGATTGGCTGGCCGATAATCTCGGCGCAGACAATCTGGTGGTGCTCGACGCCTCGCTGCACCTGCCCGCCGCCAATCGCGATGCAAGGGCCGAATTTGTCGAGGCGCATATTCCCGGCGCGCGCTTCTTCGATCTGGCCAGCCTCGTCGACAAAACCTCTGATGTGCCGTCGGCGCTGCCTCGCCCCGATCAATTGGCTGCCACTATTGCCGCGCTTGGCATCCAGCTAGGCGACCGGATTGTTATCTATGATGATAGTGCGGTGAAGACCGCAGCGCGCGCCTGGTACTTGTTCACATCGTTCTGGATCGCGCCAGTGGCAGTGCTCGATGGCGGGCTTGCCAAGTGGCGAGCCGAAGGACGGGCGCTGGAAAGCGGCGAAGTCACCCCCGCCCCCTCCACAGTTCCTGACCTCAGCCCGCCACAGCGATTGCGGATGAAGGCCGATATACTCGCCAATATCGACATACAGGCCGAGCAAGTGCTCGATGCGCGCAGCCCTGACCGGTTCGAAGGCGAAGGCGCTGACCCGGTGCATGGCGTGGAAGGCGGTCGTATTCCCCGCTCTCATAACTTGCCGTTCGGTACGCTGTATGCCGAGGATGGGACTTTCAAATCGCCTGATCAGATACGCGCAGCCTTCGAGCAGGCTGGTATCGACCTCGACCAGCCGGTCACCACCACTTGCGGCAGCGGCGTGACAGCATGCGTGCTGCTGCTCGCGCTCGCGCAAATCGGCAAGACCGATTGGGCGCTTTACGATGGCAGCTGGTCCGATTGGGGCGGCGATCCTGCCACTCCGAAAGAAACAGGGCCAAAGGCTTAGCGCATGGCTGGCGGCGGCAAAGACAAGAAGCCCGGCACGAAGCTAGTCGGCGCTGGTCGTCGCGAAGAATGGACCGGCCCGGTGGTCAATCCGCCGGTCTGGCGTGCCAGCACGCATCTCTATGCCAGCGAAGCCGATCGCAAGGCTGGCGGACCGCAACCCAAGGACGGCAAATTCTATTACGGACGCCAAGGCGCACCGACGCAATGGGCGCTGGCTGAGGCGCTGACAGAGCTGGAGCCGGGGGCTGCGGGCACAATCCTCTATCCCAGCGGCGTGGCGGCGATCAACGGCGCGCTGATGAGCGTCTTGCGCCCCGGCGATGTGCTGCTGATAAGCGACAATTCCTACGAGCCCTCGCGGATAATGGCGACCGGATTCCTGAAACGCTGGGGCGTGGAGGCGCGCTTCTTCGATCCGCTCGATATCCCCGCCTACGAAGCGTTGTTTTGCGATAAGACCAAGGCCGTCTGGCTGGAAAACCCCGGCAGCCTGACGATGGAAGTGTGCGACGTGCCTGAGCTCACGCGGATTGCCCGCGAACGCGGTGCAGTCAGCCTAATCGACAACACCTGGGCCAGTGCATTGGGCTTTCCCGCGTTGGAACGCGGCTGCGACATATCTGTGATGAGCCTGACCAAACATGCCGGCGGGCATTCCGACCTGATGATGGGCAGCGCTAGCGCGGGGGAGCGCTATTACCGCCGCCTGCGCCAGACCAGCCAGCAGATGGGCAATATCGTCTCTCCAGATGACGCGGCACTGGCCCTGCGCGGGCTGCGCACGATGGGTGTGCGGCTGGAACGCGGCCTCAAGAGCTCGCTCGAAATCGCTGCATGGCTGCGCAACCGATCAGATGTTTCGGCGGTGCACTGCCCTCCGCTCAAAGGCGATGCTGGCCATGAATTGTGGAGCCGCGATTTCACCGGCGGCTGCGGCCTGTTCAGCTTTACCCTCGCGGATGCGACCCTCGAACAACGCGCCGCCTTCGTGGATGCGCTGGACCTGTTCGGCATCGGTTATTCCTGGGGCGGGTATGAAAGCCTCGCCCTGCCCTATGACGCTGCCCCGATCCGCTCTGCCATGGCGGTGGCCGGGGCACGCAATGAGGCTGGCGCGGCGATCAGCATTCGCCTATCGATCGGGCTGGAAGACCCCGCAGACCTGATCGCCGACCTTGACGCGGGCTTTGCCGCGATGAAAGCATTATGACCACGCCAACCAACCCTTCTGCCGAAAACGCGCCTGAAACCGGCCTCGAAGCAGGGACGACCGATGCCACGCCGACTGCAGAGCCAACCCAGCCTGGCCAAGCCTGGAGCCTGGCGGAAGAAGCACCTGCCGAAGAAGCGAGCGTGATCGCAGCGGACGGGATCAAGGAAGGGCTCTCTTCCAGTAACGAAACGGTTGGTTCAGTAGTCGATACGCTCGACGCCTGGGCGCTTTCGATCGGCGACATGCGCATATCTTTGTTCGATGGCCTGCTGGTCATTGGCGTTATCGTGCTGGTGATTGTCGGCGCTTGGCTGGCCATCCGGGTGAGCCGAAACCTGCTGAGCCGCGTTACCGGGTTCGATTCCACCCAGCGCTTGCTCGCTGAGAAGCTAAGCACGATAGCCATTTGGGGCCTGGCGTTCTTTATCGGCATTGATTTGCTGGGAATCGACCTGACCGCGCTGGCATTCTTTGGCGGCGCGTTCGGCCTAGCCATTGGTTTCGGCCTGCAAAAAACCTTCGGCAACCTGATCTCCGGCATCCTGTTGCTGATGGATAAATCGATCAAGCCGGGCGACGTCATTTCGGTGACTGATCAGGCTGGCAACGAAAGCTTTGGACAAATCCGCAAGATCGGCATTCGCGCCATTTCGGTGATCACCCGCGACCAAACCGAATACCTTATTCCAAACGAAAATCTGATGATCAATCAGGTGGTGAACTGGTCTTACAGCTCGCGCGACGTGCGCGTTAAGGCACCCGTCGGCGTTTCTTATGGCAGCGACCTCGCATTGGTTGAAAAGCTTCTTTATCAAGCGGTTGAGGAAACCGATCGTATTTTGCGGGCACCAAAGGCACGCGTGAACATTATGGGGTTTGGCGACAGCTCAGTCGATTTCGAAATCCGATTCTGGATCCAGGATCCCGAGGAAGGCCTCGCGAACATTCGCTCCGAAGTTTACAAACGGGTGTGGGAATTGTTTGAAGAGAACGAAATCGAAATCCCGTTCCCGCAGCGCGATCTCAATCTGCGCGCCAGCAAGCAGATGGACCGTTTGATCGAGGCAATGTCGGCGAAAAACGCGGGTTAGCGCCCTGCCTTGGCCGGGTTGCCAAGGACTGGCGAAAGCTTTCCTACAGGGGTGCAAATCCATTCTCACTGGCGCGATTGCGGCCAGCGGCCCATTTTCCTGCGCATGACACAGACAGGCACAATCTATCTTGTGGGCGCGGGACCGGGCGATCCCGATCTGCTGACCTTGCGCGCGGCGCGGCTGCTCGAAAATGCCGAGCTGGTGGTGCATGACGGGCTGGTTTCGCGCGAAATACTGGCGTTAGCGCCGGCTTCGGCTGAGTTTATCTCCGTTGCCAAGCAACGCGCGCGCCACACTCTGCCGCAAGACGACATCAACGCGCTTCTGATCCGTGAGGCGAAGAAAGGCCGCGATGTGATCCGTTTGAAAGGCGGCGATCCGCTGGTGTTCGGACGCGGCGGCGAAGAGGCAGAGGATGCGCGCGCAGCCGGTGTTCCGGTTGAAATCGTGCCCGGCATATCCGCCGCCAATGGCGCAGCGGCAGCCGCGCAAATCGCCCTGACCCACCGCGATGCCTCCAGCATTGTCAGCTTTGTCGCCGGCCAGTGCAAAGGCCTGTCGGATCAGGATTGGTCCGGCCTCGCTGGAAAGGGGCGTACGCTTGTCATTTATATGGGCGTTAAAACCGCGCCGCAGATCGCTGAGAAACTGATGGCGGATGGTCTTGCCCCTGACGTGCCTATCGCCGTGATCGAAAACGCCGCGCGGCCGGAAATGCGCGTTGTTCGCGGATTGCTCGCTGGCCTGCCTGACCTCGTGACCGCCCACGCCATAAAGAGCCCTGCGCTGATCGTGATCGGCGATGTGACGGCAAGAGATTCGCTTTCAGTTCGTCATCCCAGCGAAGGCTGGGATCTGAGGCAACTGAGCACTTCTCCCGCCTTAGACCCCAGCCTTCGCTGGGGTGACGGGGAGATATGATATGAAAATCCTCACAGGCAACGATCTAAAAACCGGCGAAGTCGTTTGGTGGAACGGCCAGAGCTGGTCGCTTTCCGTGCATGATGCGGTCGATGTAGGCGATGAAGCTGACCAAATCATCGCCATCGAAGAAGCCGCGCGGCGGGTCAATGTGCCTTACGCGCTTGAAGCTTCGAACACCGAAGAAGGCGTGCGGCCTGCGCATATCAAGGACCGGGTGCGCGCGCTCGGACCAACCGTGCGCCGCGACCTCGCCGTGCCGACGGCAAACACAACCGGCTGGGACTGGGTGATCTGATGCAGCGCAAACAGGCAGCCGTTCGTGTCGAGCCCGGTCGAGACACGCTCGCCCAATTGCTTCTCGACGTCGCTCGAAGCGAACGGAGTATCTGATGTATAAATACGATTCATACGACCAGCAAATGGTCGATGCCCGCGTTGAGGAATTGAGGACCAGTTCAAGCCGCTGCGGCTGATGAACGGGCTCTACCTGCAATTGCACGCCTATATGCTGCGCGTTGCGATCCCCTATGGCACGCTCAACAGCGAGCAGATGGTCGCGCTGGCGAACATCGCCGACAAATATGATCGCGGCTATGGCCACTTCACCACGCGGCAAAACCTGCAGTACAATTGGATCAAGCTGGAGGATGCAGCCGACATCCTTGCCGAGCTTGCCAAGGTTGAGATGCACGCGATCCAGACCAGCGGCAATTGCATCCGCAATATCAGTTCAGATCACTTCGCGGGCGCCGCGCATGACGAGCTGATCGATCCGCGCCCCTATGCCGAATTGCTACGCCAATGGTCGAGCTTCCATCCGGAATTCACCTACCTGCCGCGCAAGTTCAAAATCGCTGTGATTGCGGCGGATACTGACCGCGCGGCGATGCGCCTGCACGATATCGGTATCCAGATCGTTGAGAAGGACGGTGAGATAGGCGCGAGCTTCTATGTCGGCGGCGGTATGGGCCGCACCCCGATGATCGCGCCGCAAGTTCGCGACTTTGTGCCTCTCGATCAATTGGTTACTTATGCAGAGGCATGTTTGCGGGTCTATAACCGCTATGGCCGCCGCGACAACAAGTACAAGGCGCGCATCAAGATCCTCGTCCACGAAATGGGTGCGGAGGAATACACCCGTCAGGTCGAGGAAGAGTTTGCCCACTTGCTCGATCAAGGCGTCGAGCCGCCGCTCGCGGAGCTTGAACGGATCAAGCCCTTCTTTGCCGATCCGGCGTTTGAAGACGGCCCCAAAACTGTCGATCGTTCGGACCCTGATTTTGCGCTGTGGGTCGATCGCAACACAGTGCGCCACAAGCATGACAGCTATGTTAGCGCGGTTATCTCGTTAAAGCCGGTTGGCGGCATTCCCGGCGATGCGACCGGCGATCAGATGCGCCTGATGGCACGGCTCGCCAAGCAATACAGCTTTGATGAATTGCGCGTGATGCACACGCAGAACATCGTCCTGCCGCATGTTCGGATCGCCGATCTTCACGCGCTCTGGACAGCGTTGGAGGCGGCTGATCTAGGCGCGCCAAACCTCGACACGATCGAAGACATCATCGCCTGCCCCGGCCTTGATTATTGCGCACTCGCCAATGCCCGCTCGATCACCGTCGCACAGCGAATTTCAGAGAATTTCGCGAAGAAAAACCGTACCGAAGAGCTCGGCCAGCTGAAGCTGAAAATCTCCGGCTGCATCAATGCCTGCGGCCACCACCATGCCGGCCACATCGGCATCCTCGGCGTCGATAAGAAGGGCAAGGAAAACTATCAGCTTTCGCTCGGCGGCAGCGAAGCGGAAGACGTTAGCCTCGCCAAAATTACCGGCCCTGGCTTTGACGAAGATGGCGTGGTTGGCGCGGTGGAGACCGTCACCGATGTCTATCTCGCCCAGCGTGAGGACGGCGAACGCTTCCTAGACACCTATCGCCGCATCGGCATGACCCCGTTCAAGGAGGCGTTGTATGGGTAATTCCCAAGATCTCGGCACCAGCCCGGACGAAGTGCAATTCCGCTTCCGCGACGATGAGCCTGCCGACCACGGTACGGTGACGGTCGATGCGTGCTGCGACCAGACCAACGCCACCGCCGTGCGGATCGAACCGGGTGATGATGCCCGCGTGCTGCTGCCCTTCCTTGACCGGTTGGCTCTGGTCGAAGTGAACTTTCCAAGCTTCGCAGATGGGCGCGGCTATTCCGCCGCCCGAATTCTGCGCGAGGCTGGCTATGAAGGTGAGTTGCGCGCAGTCGGCGACGTGCTGATCGACCAGCTCAGCCATATGCGCCGCTGCGGTTTCGATGCCTTCGCGCCGGACAAACCGCTCGACGAGACGGACGCCAAGCGCGCCTTCGCCCAGTGGGACAATGTGTACCAACGCACGACCGATGGCCGCCGGACAATTCAGGAGTTGCGCCATGAATAAGCCAGATGCCCCCCTCACTACGGGAGAGGCCCGTGATCGCGCTGTAGATCGGATCGACGGAGGACCGCGCTTCACAGAGCACGATGCCGTGCGCCTCAACCGGATGTTTCGCGGTTCCAGCACGCTCGAAATGCTCGAAGGCGTGATCGAGGGCAATTTAGCTGGCGACGTCGCGACCGTCTCCAGCTTTGGTGCAGAAAGCGCGGTGCTGCTGCATCTGGTCGCTCAGGTCGACCCGAACGTGCCGGTGCTGTTCCTCGACACGGGCAAGCACTTTGCCGAGACGCTGGAATATCGCGATGCGGTGGTCGAGAAAATCGGCCTCACCAATCTGGTCGTGCTGACGCCGGACGAGGCCGAGCTCGCCAAGAAGGACGAAAGCGGGCTGCGCTGGTCTTACGATCCCGATGGCTGCTGCGAAATCCGCAAGGTGATCCCGCTCGCCAAAGCTCTTGAGAACTACGATGCGAGCTTCACCGGGCGCAAAGCGTTCCAATCCAGCACACGCGCCAACCTGCCGCGGTTCGAGATTGATACGTCAGACGCGCAGGGGCGGCTGAAGATCAATCCGCTGATCGATTGGGATGCGGACGCGATCAATGCTTATTTCGAGGAGCACGACCTGCCGCGCCATCCACGGGTGGCAGAGGGCTACCCCTCGATCGGCTGCGCGCCTTGCACCAACAAAGTGGCCGAGGGTGAGGACCCGCGTTCGGGCCGCTGGGAAGGCTGGGACAAGACCGAATGTGGTATCCACAAGCCCGGCGAAGAACCGTTTTTGTAGCGGCGCGGATCCCCGCGTAGGCGGGGATCTCTATCGGCTTGGCGGCCTATTGCCGGAAGCTCCCGCCTTCGCGGGAGCTCACAATTGCGTCAAAGCCACCCGTCGTCGCGGTACCATTTGGCGGTCGCAGAGAGGCCTTCTTCACCTGAAATGCGCGGCTGCCAGACCTTTTCCGGCACCGCTTTTTGCGAGCGTACCACCCAATTGGGATGGCACATATAGCCTACGCGATCAGGTGTCAGCTTGGCCTTGTCCCGCCGCAGCATCCGGTCAGCCTGTGCCGCCGCATCGAGCACGCTAGCAGGCAGGTGCGGCGCAAAAACCGGCCGCCCGACTGCTTTGCCAATCGCCTTGGCGAGCTCTTTGTGGCTCCACCCGCCTTCGCGGCCATCATCGGGCTCGAACATCTTGTGGCGAACCAAGCCACCCACGCCCTCCACCCTTCCACCCGGATGATCACCCGGCAGGCTCCGGGTGGAAGGGTGGAGGGCGTGGGTGGCTAGGATCAACAACAAGCGTGCCAGATCGTCAGCATGGATAATCGATGTTGCGCCGCGCGGGGGCAGCGGAACGAAGCCAAACTTTGCGCTGCGGAACAGCTCGAACATATCTGTGTCGCGCGGGCCATAGACAGCAGGAGGGCGCACGGTCGTCCAGTCAAGCCCGCTCGCTTCCACCAGTGTCTCGGCCCGCGCCTTCGACGCACCATAGGCCGACAGGTCCGGCTCACGCGCAGACAGCGACGACACGAACACGAAGCGCTTCACACCCGCAGCCTTCGTAGCTGCGATCATGTTTTGAGTGCCCGCGACATTGGCGGTCTCAAACTCTGCGGGCTCAGGCGTATTCGTAAGCCCGGCGATATGGATCACTGCATCTGCGCCTGTGATCAATTCCTCCAGAGCCTCGGCATCCTCCAGCGTGCCCTGCACCCAGGTTACCCCTTCGCGTTCTGGCTGATCGCGTCGGGCGAGCGCGCGGACTTCCAAGCCCTCGGCAGCGGCGGCATCCAGCACCGCGCTGCCCACAAAGCCCGTTGCCCCGGTGATCGCCAAGACCCGCGTCATCCGCGCACCATGTGATCACGGTGGACGACGGCTGCGCGCGGCGCGTATCCTAGCTGCGCTTCCTGATCGCCTTCGCGCAGGCCCAGGATCGCGCGGCATTCCTCTGCGCTGTATTCGACCAGCCCTTGCCCCAACCGCTCGCCCTTGGGGCCGTGTAGACTGACCAGCGCGCCGCGCTGAAACTCGCCCTCGACATCGGTCAGGCCCGCAGCAAGCAGGCTTGCTCCTTCGCCCAGCGCCGCGACGCAGCCGGCATCGACGCTCAGAACGCCCTCGGGCGCCATCCTCCCGCCGAGCCAGGCCTTTCGCGCGCTATCATGCCTGCGCGGCAGGAAGACTGTGCCGCTATCCGCCGCCACAGCGTTTGCGATTGGCGATTCTTGCGTACCATTGATGATCGCGAGCATTATTCCGGCGCGCTCGGCAATTCGCGCAGCCTGCAGCTTGGCCTTCATTCCGCCTGAGCCGAGCCCCGAGGAAGAACCGTCGCTCGCCATGGCAATGATTTCGGGTGTGACGCCCTCGACCCGCTCGATCAGGGTCGCGCCCTCTTCTCCAGGAGGGCGATCATACAGCCCATCAACATCGGAGAGCAGCAGGACCGCATCGGCATTCGCCGCCTGTGCTATCCGCGCCGCCAGCCGGTCATTGTCGCCAAAGCGGATTTCTTCCGTCGCCACGCTGTCATTCTCGTTGACGACCGGCACCGCACCCGCTTCGAGCAATCGCTCCAGTGTGGCCGACGCATTGAGATACCGCCGCCGATCTTCCAGGTCGCCAATGGTCACAAGCATTTGCGCGGCGGTGAGGCCATGCTGACCCAGTGCATCCGCCCATAGCTGAGCCAGCGCCACTTGCCCCACCGATGCCGCTGCCTGTGCATCGGCAAGGCTGGTCCGCCCGCCCTTGGGAAGATTCAGCCGCGCGGCACCAAGCGCAATCGCTCCCGAGCTGACGATGATAATTTCGGCCCCCTGTTGGCGCATGGCCGACAAATCCTGCGCCAGCGAGTGCAGCCATTTCTGGTTGGCATCACCATCCGTCACCAGCAGCGCGCTGCCAATCTTCACGACGATGCGCCGTGCCGCATTAAGGTCTTTGATCGCGGAAACCGTCATGAGGTCAGATCGGCGACCATTCGCCTCCGTCCTCGTCTTCGTTTTCGACCTCGGCCACATTGGTTTCGGTCGCAGTGCGGTCAGGCAGATAGCCGAGCACCGCATCCAACAGCGCTTCGATCCCCGCCCCGCTCGCGCCCGATATGGCGAAAACCTTGTCCGCGCCTGCAGCCTTCAATTCCGCGGCGAAGCCTTCGGCCAATTCATCATCGGCGAGGTCGATCTTGTTGAGCGCGATCAGCTGAGGCTTGTCTTCCAGCCCCGCGCCATAGGCGGATAGCTCTTCGCGCACGATGCGGAATGCCTCTGCTGGGTCATCGCCAGAGATATCGATCAGGTGGATTAGCACACGGCAGCGCTCGATATGGCCCAGGAACCTGTCGCCGATCCCCGCGCCGTCTGCCGCCCCTTCGATCAGGCCGGGAATGTCTGCGAGCACGAATTCGCGCGCCTTGTGTCGCACCACGCCGAGCTTGGGAATCAAGGTGGTGAAGGCATAATGCCCCACCTTCGCCCCGGCATTGGAGACTGCATTGATAAAGGTCGATTTGCCCGCATTGGGGAGGCCGACAAGCCCGACATCCGCCAGCAGTTTCAGCCGCAGCCACACCCATGCCTCTTCGCCCGCCACACCCGGTTGGTGCTGGCGCGGTGCGCGGTTGGTCGAGCTTTTGTATGACGCATTGCCGCGCCCGCCTTGGCCGCCCTCAAGAAATACAACGCGCTGGCCGACTTCGGTGAAGTCGACGAGCACGTCTTCCTTGTCTTCGGACAGCACCTGAGTGCCGACCGGGACCTTGACGATCAGATCCTTTGCAGAGGCGCCAGTCTTATCCTTACCCTGCCCGTGATCGCCGCGCTTGGCCTTGAAATGCTGGGCGTAGCGGAAGTCGATCAGCGTGTTGAGACCAGCCACGGCTTCGAGCACGACATCGCCGCCCTTGCCGCCATTGCCGCCGTCAGGGCCGCCATATTCGACGTATTTTTCACGCCGAAAGCTGACTGCACCGGGTCCGCCGCCGCCTGACTTGAGATAGATTTTTGCCTGATCGAGGAAATGCATGAGCGCCTAGTATGCATTTCCTCGAGCAATTGCGAGGCGTTCTTTTATGCGCAGCCCATCTGGGCCGCTAGAACTCCGCGCTGATGCCGACCAAGGCCGAACGGCCCGGCGATACGAAGCTAAAGACCTGCTCGTAACGTTCATCGAGCAGGTTTTCGATCCGGCCGAACGCACGCAGGCCCTCAGCCAGCTTCACCTCGCCAGCGATATTGACGAGTGTGTAATCATCGAGCGTTTCGCGCACGGGAATGAAACTGGGGTCGGTGAAGGCAACGTCCTCGGTCTCGCCATTGTGCCTTACGATCAGCGTGGCAGACGCGGCATCGCCCGGTGCGGTCCAACTTAGCGCGGCGGAGGCGATGCTTTCCGGGCGGCGAACTTCGGTGACCCCGTCTTCTTCGGCATCGAGATAGGTGTAGGCGGCATCGAGGGAGAAACCGCTACCTAACTCGGCAGCTAGCGAGATTTCCATGCCGCTTTGCGTGCTTTCCGTATCGCGATTGGCTGGGGTCGCGATAAAGTCTGGCGCGGGGAACGTGGTGAAGATCTCATCATCCAATTCCGCGTTGAAATAAGTCGCGGAGAGGGTGGCGTTGCCGAACAGCGTCTGGTCGATCCCGATCTCCCAGCTGGTCGATTTTTCCGGTTGCAGGTCTTCATTGCCGATGAACTGGCCGTCGAAAAAGCCGAACAGCTCGAAAAAGCCGGGATTCTTGATCCCGGTTCCGGCCGCTGCGCGAATTCGGGTATCATCAGTTATGCGATAGCCCGCGCCTAAGCGAAATGTCGTCTCGTCGGCGAAGCGGTCGTTGAAATCATGGCGCAGGGCTGCGGAGAAATCGAACCGATCACCGGAATAGCGGTATTCTCCGACCAACCCGACGTTCTCGATCTCCTGCCGCGCGGTGGAGGCAAAACCGAACGGATCGTTGTTGCGAAAGCGCTCGCGCTCCCAATCGGCGGCGAAAGTCAGCGAATGCTGGTCCAGCGCAAGAGCGCTGACATAAGACGCTTTCAGACGGTCGCCCTCGCTGCCGGAACTGCGTCCAAAAACGTTGAAGCTGTCGCGGGTTATGTCGGCGATCTGGGCGGATAGGTCGTGCGTCCATTGGCCATCCAGCGCCTCATAGCGCGCGCCAACCAGCGCATAGATCGCTTCGTTTTCGAAGCGCGTGCCGGGGCTGTCGATTATGAAACCGAATGTTGGCGCGGTGGTGTCGAAATCGCTGTCGTTGAAGTCGCCCTCGGTCTGGACGTAGCGCCCAACTGCGCGCAGCTCGAAATTGGGTGTGAGCTCGACCGCCCCTTTGCCTGAAAAGGTGTAGCTGTCGCGGCCAATATCGCGCACGCCATT
>JBCBDF010000027.1:0-13262 GCA_038529875.1 Pseudomonadota bacterium
GACGGCACGACCTACAAACTGTCGCTGCTGCCGTCCGGCATCGTTTCGGGCACGACCAGCATGATTGGCAATGGAGTGGTGCTCGATCCGTGGGCGCTGCGCGATGAGGTCGAAAAGCTTGAAGGGCAGGGCGTCACCATCAATGACGACAACCTTGCGATTGCGGACAATTGCCCGCTGATCCTGTCGGTGCACCGCGACCTGGATGGCCTGCGTGAAACCGCGGCGGGCAAGGGCAAGATCGGCACGACCGGGCGCGGTATCGGTCCGGCCTATGAAGACAAGGTGGGACGCCGCGCGATTCGCGTGTGTGATCTCGCGCATCTCGACAGTTTGGAGCCTCAGCTTGACCGGCTGTGCGCACATCATGATGCTTTGCGTGCAGGCTTCGACCAGCCGCCGGTGGACCGTGAGGCGATACTGGCCGAACTGCGCGATGTTGCCGACTTCGTGCTGCGGTTCGCGCAGCCGGTGTGGAAGCGCCTCAAGAAGGTGCGCAAAGCGGGCGCGAAGATCCTGTTTGAGGGCGCGCAGGGCGTGCTGCTCGATGTCGATCACGGCACCTACCCCTTCGTCACCAGCTCCAACACGGTGAGCGGCACGGCGGCGTCAGGCAGCGGCCTCGGACCGAACTCGACCGGCTTCGTGCTGGGCATCGTGAAGGCCTACACCACTCGGGTCGGCAGCGGCCCGTTCCCGACCGAGCTGGACGATGATATCGGTCAGCGTCTGGGCGAGCGCGGCCATGAGTTTGGCACTGTTACCGGGCGGCAACGGCGCGTGGGCTGGTTCGATGCGGTGCTGGTGCGGCAAACCTGCGCGATCAGCGGCGTGACCGGCATTGCGCTGACCAAGATCGACGTGCTTGACGGGCTGGAGACGGTCAAGATCTGCACCGGATACCGGTTGCGCGGGAATGTGCTCGACTACTTCCCAAGCCATGCGGGTGATCAGGCGGAGGTCGAGCCGATTTACGAGGAAATGGAGGGCTGGAGCCAGTCGACTGCCGGTGCGCGTTCCTATGCCGACCTGCCTGCCAATGCGATCAAGTATATCCAGCGCGTGCAGGAGCTGATCGAGACGCCGGTATCGCTCGTCTCGACCAGCCCGGAGCGTGATGACACGATCCTGATGCGCGATCCATTCGTGGACTAGGGCCTAGTCGTCCTTCTCGCCCCCGTGGTTTTCGGATAGCAGCGCGACCTGCACCTGCAACCGCTTCACCTCGCGCAGGATCGTCAGCATGTTCATACGGGCGAACATCCATTCCTTGGCAAAGCCGATGATGATGAGCAGGGCCACACCGGAAATCGCCCACAGAGCGTGGACAATGGGTTCGTCCGTAGAGTGGGCGACCTGCCAGATGACGAACAGGAACAGGAAGCCCATCACAACGGTGAAGCCGAAGATCAGCTTAGCCCAGCCGCCGAGCGGCCCTTTCCAGCTGTCGCCAATCTGGCGGAACAGTCCGCGATCTGCCTCAAGACTGGCGAGGAACTCCTTGTCATCCTCATCAAGTGCGGCGGATATGCGATCGTCTTGATCGGTCATTGGTCTTCTCCTTTGAAGTCTGGATTGAGGGCTGCCTTCAACTGGCGGCGCGCATGGAACAGGCGCGATTTCGCCGTGCCCAACGGGATGTCGGCAGCCTCCGCGATTTCGCGCAGGGTGAGGCCTTCGACGAAATGGAGATGCGCGGCGAAGCGCTGATCAGGGGCGAGCCGGGCAAACGCCTGGGCGATGGCGGCTTTGTCTTCCTGAGCGGCTTCGATTGCGCGCTCTGGCGCCTCGACATCGGCAAATGCTGTGCGTTGCCGCATATTGCTCGCGATCTCGTCAGCACCCTTGCGGCGTAAAATGCCGAATGCCCAGGGGGCAAATCTGGCCGGATCGCGCAGGCCCTGTATTCCGCGCGCTATTGCCAGCCAGCACTCCTGCGCCAGGCCTTCTGCCGCGTGGGCATCGCCGACATAGCGCCGCGCAGCACGAGCGAGCCGAGGGTGCCAGCGCCGCGCGAGCCGCTCACCCGCTTCACGGTCGCCCGACTGTGCCAGTACGACCAGATATTGGTCGAACAAAGCGGAGGCATCTTCGGCCGAATTGGGTCGCTTTGCTCGCATCATGGGGATAGTCGGCGCTGATGGGCAAAAGGTTCAATGGGCCGACACGATTTCTACTCCAAAACCTTTGAATTCTTGACTTGATCTTACTTTGTTCTACTTATGTTTCGAAAATATGAGGAGGTGATTCGATGGCTCAGGCTGATTTTTCCTATGATGTGGCGCACGACCCGGCGGGCTTGCCTGCTTCGATTGCGGTCTTTGGCGATCGGCCTGCAATGCGCGGCCAAATTACCGAGGATCTGGTGGGCGCCGGGTTTCGGGCCGCTGATGGCGGGCCGATTGCGGCCTTGCTGGAGGGGCAGATTGCGGTGCTGGGCGATGTCGTGATGGTCGATTGCCCGCAAGTGGATGCGCAGGCTCTTGCGGCTTTGGCGCGGCTCGACATGCGGGTTGCGCGAGCGGGCTCGCAACTGATTGTTTCGACTTCGCTGGAAGCGCTGGACGATGTGTTTGCGGCGATGGATCAGTCCGACCCGCAATTCCTGGTGAACCCATCGCGAGCGGAACGTATCATTGCGGTCGGGCGCATCTTGCCCGATCTCGGTAGTTCGCGGGTCCGCGAGATGCCTGATGAAGAACGCCTCGCGCTGGTCAAGCTGTCCCAACAGGTCGAAACGATCGCGCGCAAGCTCGACATGCTTTCGTCTGCTGCTGATATCGGTGGGGATAAGGTCAGCGATTTCAAAGGCGAGTTTCGCGAGCAAGAGACGCCGCTTAGTCTGTCCGACCTAAGGGCTGCAAATTCGGCGCGGCCGCCGCTGCCCGATCCGCGGCTGGTGCGGCAGATCATCGCCAATCGTCAGGCGCGGGCGCGGTTCTTCGATGCGGAGCTGTTTTCAGATCCCGCATGGGACATGCTGCTCGATCTGACCGCTGCTCATGCTGAGCATCGCCGGGTCTCGGTAACGTCGCTATGCATCGCGGCAGGCGTGCCCGCGACGACGGCGCTACGCTGGGTGCGGCAAATGGTCGAGAGCGGAATTTTTGTGCGGATTGCGGATTCGACCGACAAGCGTCGCGCGTTCATCGCCCTGAGCGAGACCACTGCGGATGCGATGGCGGGGTATTTTGCGGCGATTGATGCACCGCAGATGCTCGCGGCTTAGCGAGCGAGTGGTTACTGGGGCCGCCAGCGCAGGATCACGGTTAGGGCGTTACTCTGGTCCGGCTCGCCGAAATGTTGATTCGCTTGCGGGCAGGCCGGGGGCACGTTCGCCTCATCCGCTGCATTGCTGGTTATACCCGCAGTCGGGCAATTGCTGGTGCCGCATTTAAACCGCACGGCATCGGCCCTAGCACGCGCCAATATCTCGGCGGGCACGTTGCCAATTGCGCACACGGTATCCGCTTCACCGAGCATGCGAGATTGGCGTACGGTCAGGTCTTCCGGATCGGCGCTGGTGATGACGAATTCGACTGTTTCGGCTGATCCGATATGCGCAGCACCTGCCAACCAGGCATCTACCCGCTCGTGACTTTCTGGCTTCAGCGCATCGAGCGTGCCGCCTTCGCGCAGGGCCTCATCCAATCCGCGCCGCCGATCCCCTCCATCAGGGAAGCGCTCACGCAGTCTGGGACGCGCGTCGAACAACTTCTTTGCCAACTGGCCCAAAGATGCGGGCAAAATGCGTTCGAGACGCAACCGCACATGCTTGGCGAGGCCTGCAGAAGCACCGCCAGTGCCAACCGCGATCAGCACCGGGTTCCGGTCGAGAATACTCGGGGTGGTAAAATCGCAAAGCTCGGGCTTGTCGACGACATTGACGAGCATCCCCGCACAGCGCGCATTGATCGCCGCGACCTCGCAGGCGTGCGCATCTTCGTATGCGATAAAGGCGATCCGCACACCTTCATCGACGGCCTGCTGCATATCGTCGATGATGATCCCGCCTGCGCGCTCGACCAGGCGGCGCTTGGGTTCGGCCGCCTCGCTTTCACCCAGCACCAACACCTTTTGCCCGGTGATCCGGTGGAAAAGCGGGAGGCTTTGTAACTCACTCATCGGCTCAGGCGCGCTCCGCTCATGCAAGCCAGTCGGGCACGCGCTCGGCATCCATGATTGCGCCCGCATCGATGCGGTCCGCGACGACGGCGAATTTGTCACCATCCACCAGCACTTCGGCAACGAAGCCACGCGAATTGTAGCTCGATGCCATGGTCGCGCCGTAAGCACCTGCGGTGCGGAACACGGCGAGTTCCCCGCTCACCAGCTCATCGCATTCGCGGCCCATCGCGAAGGTATCGCCGGTCTCGCAGATCGGCCCGACAATGTTCGCGGTCATCTCTGCACCGCGCGGGGTCACGGCCTCGAAATGGTGATACGCGCCATACAGCGCGGGGCGGGCGAGGTCGTTCATCGCCGCATCGACGATGACAAACGGATTGTTGAGCCCACGCTTCACCCGCACCACCCGGGTCAGCAACACACCGGCATTGCCCGCGATGACGCGCCCGGGCTCAAAGATCAGCTTTACACCCCAATCCTTCGTTACCCGCGCGACCATCGCGCCATATTCGGATGGCGGTGGCAGCTCTTCACCCTTGCGATAGGGCACGCCAAGACCGCCACCCAGATCGACATGGGTGATCGTATGCCCCGCGCCGCGCAAAGATTGCACCAGCTCGCCCAGCTTCTCAAACGCGCGCTCCAGCGGGGCGATATCCGCCAGCTGGCTGCCGATATGCACTGCGACACCGCGCATGTTCACGCCGGGCGAATGGGCGAGTTTGCTGAAAATCTGGCCAGCCTGATCGATTGGCACGCCGAACTTGTTATCCGCCTTACCGGTCGAAATCTTATCATGCGTGCCGGCATCGACATCGGGGTTGATACGCAGCGCGCAATTGGCCGTCATCCCCATGCTTTCGGCCAGCTCGGCCAGCTCAACGCCCTCTTCCTCGCTCTCGATATTGAACTGACCGATCCCTGCTTCGAGAGCCTCAGCCAATTCCGCGCGGGTTTTGCCGACGCCGGAAAACACCACATTCTCTGGCGCGATCCCAGCCGCCAGCGCGCGCCGCATTTCGCCGCCGGAGACCACGTCCGCGCCATATCCCTGGCCCTGCAGCACTTTGAGCACGGCAAGGTTCGGGTTGGCCTTGACCGCGAAGGCGATCAACTTGTCCGGTACGCCGTCCAAAGCCTCGCGAAAGACGCGGGCATGGCGTTCAAGGGTCGCGCGCGAGTAGACATAAACCGGCGTGCCGACATCTTCGGCAATGCGCGGCAGCGGCACATTTTCGGCATGCATCACGCCGTCTTTGAGGTCAAAATGGTCCATTGGGTGTGCTTATTCCGGCGGCAAATCAAAGGGGTCGTCTTCGCGCTCTTCCGAGCGGCGACGCAATTCCACGCTGCGTTCTGGCGCGGCGAGTGCATCGCGCTCCAGCAATTCCTCGGCATTGGGCTGCGTTTCCGCACCGAGCGGAGCAACCGGCAGGTTGGCATCAGCGGGTGGGGTCAGGTCGCTGCGTGAGCCGCAGGCGCTCAACGCAGTGCCAGCTATGATGATCGCGAAAAGCTGCTTCATTCGTCCATTCCCAATGCCACGCGAGCTCGCGCAACCTGGGCCTTTACCTGTTCCGGGGCCGTCCCGCCATAGGAAGCGCGCGCAGCGACCGAGGCATCGACCGACAGAGCGGCAAACACACGCTCGTCTATCCGGGCATCAATCGCGCGCAACTCATCAAGCGACAATTCGTCCAGCGCGCATCCGCGCTCTTCGGCCAGTTTCACTGCGGCGCCGGTGATGTGGTGCGCCTCGCGGAACGGAATGTCGGCCTCGGTCACCAGCCAATCGGCCAGGTCGGTCGCGGTGGCGTATCCCAGCTCTGCCGCTTCGCGCATCCGATCCGTCTTGAATGTGCTGCCTGAAACCATGCCGGTCATCGCCGCGATGCTCAGCGCCATCAGGCCAGCGGCTTCGAACACAGGCGGTTTATCGTCCTGCATATCCTTCGAATAGGCGAGCGGCAGGCCCTTCATCGTCACCATCAGCGCGGTGGTGCAACCGATGACGCGCCCGGCATGCCCGCGCACCAGCTCGGCGGCGTCAGGGTTTTTCTTTTGCGGCATGATCGAGCTGCCGGTGGAGAGCGCATCGGCCATGCTGACAAAGCCAAAGGGTTGGCTCGCCCACAGGATGAATTCCTCCGCCAGGCGCGATAGGTGCACCGCGCAGGTGGAAGCGGTGAAGAGGAACTCCATCGCGAAATCGCGGTCGGATACCGCGTCGAGCGAGTTTGCTGTTGGCCGGTCGAATTCCAGCGCCTCTGCCGTCATGTCGCGATCTATTGGGAAGCCAGTGCCTGCCAGCGCTGCACTGCCCAGCGGGCTTTCGTTGAGGCGCGCACGGGCATCAGCAAGCCGCGAACGGTCGCGCCGCAGCATCTCGTAATAGGCCATTAGGTGGTGTCCGAGCGTGACCGGCTGCGCGGTTTGCAAATGGGTGAAGCCGGGCATCACGCTGGCTGCATGCTCGCCCGCGCGGGCCACAAGCGTACGCTGCAATTCAGCGAGGCCTGCATCCATTTCATCAATCGCGCCGCGCACCCACAGCTTGAAATCGGTCGCGACCTGATCATTGCGGCTGCGCGCTGTGTGGAGCCTGCCCGCGACCGGGCCGATCAGCTCGGTCAGGCGGGCTTCGACAGTCATGTGGATGTCTTCCAGGTCCCAGTCTTCGGGCACGCCATCGCGCGCATACTCCTCGGCGATCTGCGCAAGGCTGCCATCAATCGTGGCCGCGTCTTGTGCGCTGACGATCCCCTGCTGCGCCAGCATCGCGACATGCGCGCGGCTGCCCGCGATATCCTGCCGCCACAGCGCCTTGTCGAACGGGATCGAGGCATTGATTTCGCGCATGATCTCGCTAGGTCCATCGGAGAACCTGCCACCCCACATCGTGTTGGATTTGCTCATGTCGCTTCGTTTGCCGCTTTTTGCCTTGGCGCTGATATTGCCGCTTGCGGCCTGCGATAGTGGCGCGGGCGAAGGCGCGCAACAACAGGGTGAGTTGGCGGGCGGCAAGCCAAGCTTGGGCGCGGGCACGCCAGAGGCTGAAGTGGGTGAGGTGGATTACAGCCAAGCGGGGACCGAGCTGCCGCAGCTGACCTTCGCCGATCCTGCTGGCGCAGAGCTCGATTTCGCCTCGCTAGAGGGCCAGCCCGTGCTGCTCAATCTGTGGGCGACATGGTGCGCACCGTGCGTTGTCGAGATGCCGACTTTGGACAATCTCGCGGAGCAAATGGGCGATGATTTGCGTGTGATTACAGTCAGTCAGGATATGCGCGGAGCCGAATTGGTGGAGCCGTTCCTCGCCCGGCACGGCTATGCCAATCTGGAACCTTGGCTCGATACGAAAGGCACGCTGGATCGCGCGCTCGACAATGGTGGGGTCTTGCCACTTACCATCCTGTTCGATGGAGAGGGGCGCGAATTGCTGCGTGTGAAGGGCGGCTATCACTGGGATAGCGAGGATGCGATCGCGCTCGTTTCGGAAGCGCTCGCCTCCCGTCAAAGCACAGAGTAATCTGATAGGGGCGGACGCTTGGTGGCCTCCCGCGCTTGCGCCGTCGGAGTTGCACCCCGTCGCTGTCGCTCGGGAGTTTCGCCCCAATTCGATCCCCCGGATCAAATTGCGTTGTCGAAACTGGTGGGCGATGACAGGCTCGAACTGCCGACCCTCTCGGTGTAAACGAGATGCTCTACCAACTGAGCTAATCGCCCGCTCCGTTGAACGGAAGAGGCGCTTCTAGCGTGCAATTCCTGAAAATCAATTGTTGTCTGGCCGGAAAATGCATGGGGCGCTATCCGCGACGGTCATGAACAGCCCAAATATCACGGTTTTGGCCACCGGCGGCACCATTGCGGGCGAGGCCGCAACCGCCACCAGGCACGATTATCGCCCCGGACAGATCGGGATTGATGACTTTCTGAAGCGAGTCGAAGCGCTCGGCATCGATTCGCACCTGACCGGCACTCAGATCGCCAATATCGGCTCGGAGGATATGAGCCCGGCAATCTGGGCGCAGCTGCATGAGGTTACCAGCGCGGCCATCGCCGATCCAGCCTGCGACGGGATCATTATCACCCACGGGACCGATACGGTCGAGGAAACTGCTTTCCTGCTAGATCTGACTCTGCCGACGACAAAGCCGGTCGTACTGGTTGGTGCGATGCGCCCCGCCAATGCGGTGGGTTATGATGGCCTGCGCAATTTCGCCAACGCGATGCGGGTTGCGGCGGACGCAGAGGCGGCCGGGCGTGGAGTGCTGGTGGTGATGGGAGAGCGGGTGTTTGCCGCGCGCGATATTCGAAAAAGCCGCACTCGCGGGACCGATGCGTTCAGGGGCTTTCCGCGTGGATCGGTCGGGCTGGTAACGCCAAGTTCGCTTGAGTGGTTCGGCGCGCCTTGGCGGCCCGACGAAGCCGCGCGCTTCGAGTTCCAAACCGACCTGCCGGACGTGCCGATCCTGTTTGTGCATGCCGGGATGACGCCTGACTATGTCGAGCGGCTGGTGGTGCCCGAGACGCGCGGCGTTGTCGTTGCTGGGCTGGGCGAGGGTAATATGCCCGATCCGGTGCGCATGGCGCTGGTCGCACTGGCCGCCGACGGGATGCCGATTGTCCGCGCAAGCCGCCTGGACGAAGGGCTGGTCGACCGCGAGCCTGAGGATGACGAAAACAGGTTTGTCGCGGCACGGGCGCTCAACCCGCAAAAGGCGCGGATATTGCTGCAAATGCTGATCGCGAGCGGGATCACCGACCCCGCTGCGATACAGAAATATTTTGATGGTTAGTGAGTTCCGGCGAAAGCCGGAACCCAGCTCCTAAAGTTGCAAGTTGCGATCTGGACTCCGGCTTTCGCCGGAGATCACGTTACGCGTGCGGCGTAACCAGATACTTCTCGCCGGTTTTCATCTGGCGATAATCCAGGATCGCATCCTTGCTCAGCATCTCGTTCAAATTTACCTTTGCCTTATAGTGCGAAGCGAAGGTGGTGGTGAGATTCTGCTGCACGCGGGTGCGCAGTTTCACGACCGTTTCCATACCGGCTTTCGCAAGGAACGGTGTCAGCAGCCAACCCGATACGCTCCATTGCAGGCCATAAGATGGCGTCAGGATGGTCGGGCCGAGATCGAGCCGCCCATACATGTACATCTTCTTGTCCTGGTTTGAGCCGTAGCGGGAATATTCGTCCATCTGGCTCGCGGCAACCTGTTCCATCGCCTTCAAAACGTGGTCGGTGTTCTGTCCGCCACCAATCGGATCAAAGCCCAGGAACGCCCCGGTTTCTTTAATCGCGGCGCGCAATTGCTTCATGTAATCGTCGTCTGAGGAATTGACGATGTATTTGGCGCCGATCCCCTTGAGCAGGTCTACGTGTTCCTGTTTGCGTACGATATTGACCAGCTTCATCCCGTCTTCGATGCAGATCTTGTTGAGCATCTGACCTAGGTTTGACGCGGCGGCGAGATGGATGATCGCATCGTGGCCTTCCATCTTTGCGGTCTCGACAAAACCAAGCGCGGTCATCGGATTGACGAAGCTCGACGCGCCCACTTCGGCGCTGTGATCGCCTAGCGGCAAGCACATCATCGCATCGGCGATGGCATATTGGCTGAAGGCATTGCCGGGAACGCAGGCGACCCGCTGTCCCATCAGGCCCTTGGCCATATCGCCGTCGCCGGTTGCGACGACGGTGCCTGCTCCTTCATTGCCCGCAGGCAGGCGTTGGCCGTGGCGGCCGCGCTGACCGGACAGGAACGGCTCTGGCATTTGCGCGACGACCTTGCCTTCGGAATATTCCGCATTCTCAAAGTCTGCTGCGCTGGTCAGGATCGCCAAGTCCGATGGATTAATCGGGGCCGCTTCCATTTTTACGAGCACTTGGTTGCCGGTTGGCTCTGGAAAGGTCGCATCCGCGATTTCGACGGTCAGAGCGCCGCCTGCATCAAGCGTGGTGAAAAGCTGTTTACCGGTCGTTGTCATTGATCAAATCCTCTCGTCATCGTCATTGCGAGGAGCCGGAGGCGACGCGGCAATCCATGAGGCCGTTCGCGATTCCGCTCTGGATTGCTTCGCTACGCTCGCAATCACGAGATGGCTAGGGTGACGTTAGGTCAAGCGTCTTCTGGATATGTTGCTTCGATAAAATAGAGGCCGTGGGGCGGGGCGTTGTGACCCAGTTCCTGTCGGTCTTTCGCCGCGAGCGCCTTTGCCAGCTGGGCTTTATCCCACGTGCCGACACCGACCAGCTTGAGCGAGCCGACCATCGAGCGAACCTGATGGTGCAGGAAGCTGCGCGCGGCGGCATGGACATGAATTTCTGGCCCCAAGGGCGTGGTGACTTGTTCCACCTCGAACCGGTCGAGCGTTTTGATCGGGTCTTTCGCCTGGCATTTGACCGAGCGGAAGGTGGTGAAATCGTGCCGCCCGATCAGCACTTGCGCTGCGTCCGCCATGGCCTCGATGTCCAGTTCCGGGCCCACTTGCCAGGCGCGTTTGCGCCCAAAGGTTAGCGGGGCACGGCGATTGACGATGCGATAAAGATAGCGCCGCCCGGTGCAGGAAAAGCGCGCATGCCAATCGTCATCGACAATCTCGCACGCCTTTACCGCGATCGGGTTGGGGCGCAGCTGCGCGTTGAGCGCCTCCATCAAGCGAAACGGCGTCAGGTCTTTCTCGACATCCATGTGGCTGCGCATGGCGAGCGCGTGGACACCGGTGTCGGTGCGCCCGGCACTCAACAATTGCGGGTTCTCGCCTGTCACCGCATGGGCGGCCTCTTCGACCGCCTGCTGCACGCTGGGGCCATGCTTTTGGCGCTGCAGGCCTTGAAAGGGCGTACCATCAAACTCGAGGGTGAGGGCGAAACGGGTCACGTCAGGATTGTGCCTTTTGCGACCGCCCGCCCGCGCAGGAAATCCTCGCGATCCATTGCTGGCTTGCCCGCGCGTTGCAGGGTGACGGGGCGGAGAGCGCCATCACCGCAAGTAATGGTGAATTGTTTGTCCAGCACTTCGCCAACCTGTGAGCTCCAGCGAAGGCGGGAGCCTCCATCGATCTGCGGGAGGTCCCCGCCGTCTGGGGGACTCGCAATTTCCTCCGCCTTCAGCACTTTGACGCGCTCGCCCTCCAATTCGAACCAAGCACCGGGGAAGGGGGCCAACCCATGGACATGGCGCACCAGCTCGCTGGCAGATCGCGACCAGTCGATCCGCGCCTCGGCTTTGTCGATCTTGGGCGCGTATTTGCTCTGTCCATCATCCTGGGGCTGTGCGGTGATGTGTTCGAGGTCGGCCAGCACTTCGACCATGGCGTTCGCGCCCAGCTCGGCCAGTTCTGCGGTCAATTCGCCGGTTGTCTTGTCGAGCACCGGCGTCGACACTTTTGCCAGCATCGGCCCAGTATCGAGGCCTGCCTCCATCTGCATGATCGTGACGCCAGTTTCCTCATCGCCTGCCATGATTGCGCGGTGGATCGGCGCCGCCCCGCGCCAGCGCGGAAGCAGCGAAGCGTGGATGTTGAGGCAGCCATGCATGGGGGCATCCAGTACTGCCTGTGGCAGGATTAGGCCGTACGCTGCCACGACGGCCACATCAGCGCCCAACGCCGCAAACTCGGCCTGAGCCTCTTCGCCCTTGAGCGATTTGGGATGGCGCACTGGCAATCCGAGCTCCTCCGCCTTTGCCTGCACTGGGGAGGGGCGCAGCTTCTTGCCCCGGCCAGCCGGACGCGGCGGCTGGGTGTAGACGCGCGCCACATCATGCCCCGCCTCATGCAGCGCGACCAGCGCCGGCACCGCAAAATCGGGCGTTCCCATAAAAATTATGCGCAAATCACCAAATCCGTTTGCCCTGAGCCTGTCGATGGGCTGTCCTTACTTCTACCCATGGAAAAAGAAAGTGCAGGGCTTCGACAAGCTCAGCCCGAACGGTTAGTTGAGACAAATGGCATCGCAAGAAATCGAAGCTTTATCGAGCACATTGGCCCGCCTGCCGGGGCTGGGGCCGCGCTCTGCCCGGCGCGCGGTGTTGTGGCTGGTGAAGAATCGCGAGCGCGCTTTGCCCGCTTTGCTCGACGCGCTGACGGTCGTGAACGAAACGCTGGTGGAATGCAGCACTTGCGGCAATGTCGACACCACTGATCCATGCGGCATTTGCGCTGACCCACGGCGGGACGCGAAGTCGCTTTGCGTCGTGGAAGATGTCGCCGATGTATGGGCTCTGGACCGCGCGCGGTTATTCTCCGGACGCTATCATGTGCTGGGCGGCAGGCTGTCTGCGCTCGATGGCGTGGGGCCGGAGGATCTGAACATTGCCGACCTGCTGTCCCGCGTTGAAGGCGGCGAGATTGATGAGGTCGTGCTCGCCATGAACGCTACGTTGGAGGGTCAGACAACCGCGCATTACCTTGCAGAACGGCTGGAGCCGCATGGCCTGCGCATCACTCAACTGGCCCATGGCCTGCCCGTGGGCGGCGAGCTGGATTATCTCGATGAAGGGACATTGGCGCAGGCGCTTCGAGCGCGAAGGCCAGTGGATTGAGTTTTAACGGCTTTACCACCCGCTTCTGATCTCCTGCGAAAGCAGGAGTCCAGCCACTGCTGCGTTATGGCGTGCGCGGGAACGCACAATCATTGAACCAAACGACATTTGCGCCTAAATTACACGCATGGCTATTCGTGAAATCTTGGAAGTGCCGGATCCCCGGCTCAAAACTGTGTCTGAAACCGTAAAGGATGACGAGTTCAACGACGATCTCAAAACGCTCGTCTCCGACATGTTCGAGACGATGTATGACGCGCCCGGCATTGGTCTGGCTGCGATCCAGGTCGGCGTGCCGAAGCGCGTGCTGGTTATCGACCTGCAAGAGCCGGACATGGATGCCGAGCCCGAGGAATGCGACCATGATCATGGTGCCGAAGCGGGCGATGGCGAAGGATCGCACAAGCACTATCCGGTGAAAAACAATCCGCGCGTGTTCGTAAACCCGGAAATTCTCGACCCGGCAGAAGAGCTTGCGACCTATCAGGAAGGCTGTCTGTCAGTCCCTGAGATCTACGCCGATGTTGATCGCCCGGCGACGTGCCGCGTGCGTTACCAGGATGTCGAGGGCAAGGTGCATGAGGAGGA